>DPMC01000089.1:0-796 GCA_003541675.1 Acidimicrobiaceae bacterium
CTGAGGAAGAGGCTGCCGCGCTGGCCGAAGGTGCCGAAGGCGCCGAGGCTTCGGACGGCGAGGACGGCGAAGGTGGCGAGGGCGGCGACGCTGACGAGGCCGCCGACTCCGAGTAGCGACTAGGACCGACACGACACGTGCTGCGTCGGTCCCGCGCCGAACGGACCGGGGAACCGGCGGCCCTACTGGTCGTCGGCCTCGGAAATCCCGGAGACGACTACGACGGCACGCGCCACAACGTGGGTGCCGACGTCGTTGCCGTCCTGGCCGACCGCCACGGTGGCTCGATGCGTCGGTCCAAGGAACTTGCCCTGTCGTGCGAGGTCCGCATTGGTGGCCAGCGAGTGGCGTTGGCGTTTCCGCAGACCTTCATGAACGAGTCGGGTCAGTCGGTTCGCAAGCTCACGCACCGGCATGGGGTGGACGATCCGGCCCGGATCGTCGTTGTCCATGACGAACTCGACCTGCCGGTCGGCAGCCTGCGGGTCAAAGTCGGCGGTGGCATGGCCGGCCACAACGGCCTGAAGTCGATCACCGCACATCTGAAGACGCAGGACTACCTGCGGATCCGCATCGGGGTGGGCCGGCCCCCCGGTCGACAGGCCGGCGCCGATTATGTTCTGCGCCGTCCCGGCAAGGCTGAGGTGGCTGAACTTGGTGTGATCGTGCAGGAGGCAGCCGACGCGGTGGAGGCGATCCTGGCAGAAGGTGTCGACGCCACCATGGGCCGCGTCAACGCCCGCTCCTGAGAAATCCTCCCTTGAGAAACCTCCGCTGAGAAACTTTCGCTGAGAAA
>DPMC01000089.1:1106-5025 GCA_003541675.1 Acidimicrobiaceae bacterium
GCTGAGAAACTTTCGCTGAGAAACATGCCGACCCTCCTGGAGCACCTCCCCGCGTTGCTCGACGATGAGCCGTCGGTGGCTGCCGTATTGGGTCGCCGGACCGCCTCGCTCGCCGTTGCCGAACCGGCCCGGGCCGTGGTTTTGGCCTCCCTCGTGCGCCGGACGGGACGGACGCCACTAGTGGTGGCCGTCCCAACTGGGACCGAGGCCGAGCGCCTGGCCAACGACCTACGGCTCTTTCTGGGGGATCGGGCCGTCGAGTTGTTTCTGGCATGGGAGACGTTGCCCTTCGAACGCATTAGTCCCGGAGTGGAGACCATGGGTCGCCGGCTCCGTGCCCTCCACCGGTTGGCTTCGCTTGATGACCGCCCGTTGGTAGTCGTGGCATCAGGACGGGCGCTCGTCCAGCGACTCGGCCCGGGTGCCGGGCGGATCGACCCGGTCCGCATCGGACCCGGCGACACTGTCGACCAGCGGTTACTCGTCGCGGACCTGGTGGCTGTCGGCTACCGGCGCGAATACCAGGTCGAGCATCGAGGTGAGCTGGCAGTACGTGGTTCGATCATCGATATCTGGCCGTCCACCGACGATGCGCCGGTCCGGATCGACCTGTGGGGCGACGAGGTGGAACGCCTGACCGAGTTCGGGGTGGCCGACCAGCGGGCCACTGTGCCCCGCTCCGCGGTCGAACTGCATCCCTGCCGAGAACTGCTTCCTGACGACGAGGTTCGGGCTCGGGCCACCCAACTGGTGGCCTCCGAACCTTGGGGTCGGGAGCAGTGGGATCGGCTGGCTGACGGCGAGCTGTTCGACGGAATGGAGTCGTGGTTGCCGTGGTTGTCCGGTGACGAGCGGGTCCTGTTCGACCTCGTCGACGATGACGCACTGGTGGTGGCTGTCGAACCTCGGCGGCTAAGAGATCGCATTGCTGACCTCCAGGCGGAGGAGGCGGAGCTGGCCGCCACGCTGGCCACCACGTGGGGTGCCGACGACACGGTCTTCCCCCGGCTGCATACCGACTGGGATCGCCTACTGGCCCATACCGGCGCCCCGGTCTGGACCATGGACGCCGTACCGGACGGGCCCGGCGTGGAGACCGTTCAGGCTTCCGGTTGGGGCCGTGATGTCGCAGTGGCCGTGATTGCCGAAGACTCCGAGGGGCCGGCTGGACGGCTTCGACGCCTGCTGGCCGAAGGCCACCGGGTGGTGGTGGCTGCCGACGGGGAGGGGAGCGCCGACCAGTTGGCGCGCCGGCTCCTCGACGCCGAGATCGAGGTCTTGCGTCCGGGTGCCCACCTGGAGGGAGAAGACCTCCGGTTCCCGACCGGCGCATCGCTGGTCGTGGCGCCCGTCGAGCGGGGCTTCGTCCTGCCGGGCTCCCGGCTGGCGCTCGTCACCGAGGGCGAGCTCACCGGCCGTCGACGGACCAGGCGACGGACCAGGCCTCGCCGACGGTCGGCCATCCGGGTGTTTGAGGATCTGGCACCTGGTGACTACGTCGTCCATGAGCACCACGGGGTGGCCCGCTTCGGCGGTCTGACTACCCGGTCGATGGGCGGCGTCGAACGCGACTACCTGCTGCTCGAGTACCGGGGCGACGACCGGCTCTATCTCCCAACCGACCAGATCGACGCCATTCGCCCCCACACGGGCGGCGAAGTCCCGACCCTGAGCCGCATGGGTGGGTCGGACTGGCAGAAAACCCGGGCCCGGGTGCGGTCCGAGGTGGCCGAGATCGCCGAGGAACTGGTGGTGCTCTACCAGCAGCGGGTGACCGCCGAGGGCCACGCCTTCGCTGAGGACACCCCGTGGCAGCGAGAGCTCGAACAGGCCTTCCCATTTCAGGAGACGCCCGACCAGTTGCGAGCTATCGATGAGGTCAAGGCCGATATGGAGCGGCCGGTGCCCATGGATCGCCTGGTGTGCGGTGACGTCGGCTTCGGCAAGACCGAGGTGGCGGTGCGCGCCGTGTTCAAGGCCGTGCAGGACGGTCGTCAGGCCGCCGTGCTGGTCCCGACCACCTTGTTGGCCCAGCAGCACGGCCAGACGTTCCGGGACCGCTTCGCCCCGTACCCGGTACGCGTCGAGGTGTTGAGCCGCTTCCTGACCACCGCTGAAGCCAGGACGGTGTCGGAGGGGTTGGCCGACGGATCGATCGACGTGGTGATCGGCACCCACCGCCTGTTGTCGGCCGACGTCCGGTTCGCCCGCCTCGGCCTGCTCGTCGTTGATGAGGAGCAGCGGTTTGGCGTCAGCCACAAGGAGGCGATCAAGACGTTCCGGGCCAACGTCGACGTTCTGACCCTGACCGCCACCCCGATTCCCCGAACGTTGGAGATGTCGCTTACCGGCATCCGCGACCTCAGCCTGCTCGACACCCCACCCGCGGATCGCCAACCCATCCTCACCTACGTGGGCGACTACGACGAACGTCCGATCGCCGAGGCGATTCGGCGCGAGTTGTTGCGCGAGGGGCAGGTGTTCTTCGTCCACAACCGGGTGCACGACATCGACCAGGTGGCCGGTGGGGTACGCGATCTAGTGCCCGAGGCGCGGGTCGCCGTGGCCCACGGACAGATGGACGAGACCAGCCTGGAGTCGGTGGTATTCGACTTCTGGGAGGGTCGCTACGACGTTCTGGTTTGCACCACCATCATCGAGTCGGGCATCGACATGCCGACGGTCAACACCCTGGTCGTGGACCGGGCCGACCTTCTGGGTCTGGGCCAGCTCCACCAGCTGCGGGGCCGGGTCGGCCGCGCAGGACAACGGGCCTACGCCTACCTCTTCACTCCGCCGGACAGGTCGCTCAGCGAACAGGCCCACGAACGGCTCCGCACCATCGGCGAAACCACTGAGCTGGGTTCGGGCTTTCGGATTGCCATGCGCGACCTTGAGATCCGGGGGGCCGGCAACCTGCTGGGCACCGGGCAGACCGGGCACATTGCGGCGGTGGGCTATGACCTCTACTGCCAGATGGTTACCGAGGCGGTGGCTGAGCTGGCTGGAACGGCATTGGTGCCGCAGGCCGAGATCCGCGTCGAGCTGCCGGTCGACGCCCACCTGCCGGAGGACTACGTGTCCCGAAGCGACCTACGACTCGAGGCCTACCGCAAGCTTGCCAACGCCGGAACCGAGCCTGATCCGGCTGCCGTCGACGCCGTGCAGGCCGAGTGGGAAGACCGCTATGGGCCGATTCCTCAGCCGGTGAAGGCGCTCCTGGCGGTGGCCCGCCTCCGTACGGCATGCGTGGCCCGTGGCATTACCGAAGTCATGGTTGGCAAGGGCCCCGGTCTCGGCGGGCCCGAACACATTGCCCGCTGTGCCCCGGTGGTCCTCCCCTTGAGTCGCCAGACCCGCCTGGCCCGCCTGTATCGCGACGCCCGGTACAAGGAAGAGCAGCAGCAGGTCTTCCTGCCGCTGAAGAAGCCCAGCTCCGGCGACCTCGCGTCGGTGCTAACCGAGATTCTGGAAGACGTCGTGCCACTGTTTGAGGCTGGCGTGGCGACGGGTGTCGGCACCGCCACGACCTGAGGGTCGCGTAGCCTGCACGACCTGTGCGCCCCTTGACCGAGTTCCCCGCGAAGAGACGAGTCGGCTCGACCGCCAGTGCGCTGGTCGCCCTCACCCTGCCCATCATGCTGCTGGTCGCAGCCTGTGGTTCCTCGGTCGAGGCGATCCGGGTCGGCGAGACCACGTTGGATCGGGAGGGAGTGGCCGCCCTTGTGGCCGAGGCCACCGGAGGCCCGGTGGATGTCGAAGCCGTCAATGCCGAGGCGGCGGCCAACGTCGTCGACCGGTACGTGCGTTACGAGGCGCTGTCCGACCTTTTGGCCGAATACGACGTGGCGGTCGATGCCGAGGCGCGCACTGCTGCCCGGGATCGCCTGATCGCTGCCGGCGTGGATGCCGGAGACCC
>DPMC01000089.1:5414-14765 GCA_003541675.1 Acidimicrobiaceae bacterium
CGGCATCCGGGCCGCCTACGAGGCCAACGCCCACCTGCTGGGCCACGACCTGTGCACCAGTCACATTCTCGTCTCTTACGAGGACGATGCCCGGGCCGTCATGCATCTCCTTGAGTCCGGGGAGGACTTCGCGGCATTGGCCGGATCGGTCTCCCAGGATCCGGGATCGGGACAGGCCGGCGGATCGCTGGGTTGTGTCGGCCTCGGTCGTTTCGTTCCCACATTTGAACGGGCCGCCCTCGGAGCCCTGGCTGCCGGTGAGACTCTGGTGGGTCCGGTGCCCAGCGAGTTCGGCTTCCACGTGATCCGCATCGACGAGGTGCGTCCCGTCGAGCCTGTGGCATTCGACGACCTCGGGGTCCGCCTGTCCGCCGCGCTGCTCCAGATCGCCGGGCTGACCCGTACCGTCGAGGTGGACGCCCGTTTCGGTGACTGGGACCCCGTGGTGGGACGGGTCGCTCCGCCCGCCGGCCCGCTAGCTCCGGCGCTCGCCCGACTGGGTTCGTGATCCGACGAGGTTCGTGAGGTCCGGTGAGCGGTCAGCACGTTTCCGCCATTAACGAACGTCCCCGGGTGACGGTGGTCGGCCTCGGGCCGGCCGGACCCGACCTGTGCACGACGGCCACGTTGGTCGCCATCGGCGAGCATCCCCATCGACTTGTCCGGACTGTCCGCCATCCGGCGGTCTCCGTGCTCGGTGACGCGGTGGTGGCCCTCGACCACCACTACGAGTCGGCTGCCTCGTTCACCGAGGTCTACGCCGGGGTGGTCGAGGAGGTGGTGGCCGCCGCCGAAGTTCACAGTCAGGTCCTGTATGCCGTGCCCGGTTCGCCGATGGTGGCCGAGCACACCGTCGAACTTCTGTTGGCCGACGATCGGGTCGACGTGACCCTCGTGCCGGCCCTGTCATTCTTGGACCTCGCCTGGGTGCGACTGGGCGTGGATCCGTTAGATAGCGGCGTCCGTATCGTCGACGCCCACCGCTTTCCGGTCGAGGCGGCCGGCGAGCGGGGACCATTGCTGGTCGCCCAGGTCGACAGCCAGGCGGTACTGGCCGACGTCGTGGCTGCCGTTGTCGATCCGCCTGACGAGCCGGTGACCGTGTTGCAGGGACTTGGTACCGACGACGAACGGATCGTGCAGGCCCTCTGGGATGACCTGCCCGATGTGGTCGACCCCGATCACCTGACGTCGTTGTTCGTACCCCGTCTGGCTGCGCCCATTGCCGCCGAGGTGCAGCGGTTCGTGGATCTGGTGGCCGTGTTGAGGCGCGAATGTCCTTGGGATGCCGAGCAGACGCACACCACACTGCGGCCCCACCTCCTGGAGGAGGCCCATGAGGTCCTCGAGGCCCTCGACGAATTCGACGAGGTCAGCGGTGAGGGTTCGGAGGCCCTTGAGGAGGAACTCGGCGACTTGCTCTTCCAGGTGGTCTTCCACGCTCGGATAGCGGCTGATGACGGGCGCTTCGACCTGGCTGACGTGACCCGGGGGATCCACGACAAACTCCGTCACCGGCACCCCCATGTGTTCAGGCCCGAGTCCGGTGGAGACCCGGTGGGCGTCGATGGTTCGGCCGACGTAGTGGCCAACTGGGACCGGATCAAGCAGGTCGAGAAGGGGAGGGAATCAGTGTTGGACGGCATTCCGCCGACACTGCCCGCCCTGGCCGTCGCCCAGAAGGTCGTCCGTCGAGCCGCCGGCATCGACGTCGAACCCGACCTTTCGCTGTCCGGGCTTCGGGATGACGAGGCGTTGGACGACGAGGCGTTGGGGGATCTCCTGCTGGCCTTGGCAGTGTCTGCCTGGTCCGCCGGCCTAGATGCGGAGGACGCGCTACGCGGAGCGGTTGGTCGATTCTCGACGGTCGTCCGGGCCACCGAGTTGGAGCGCCTCTACGGCGGGGACCACCCCCGGTAGCGTTCAGGCCATGAGCAGCATCGCCGTGGTCGCCGGTCGTCAGGTCATCGACAGTCGGGGGAACCCGACGGTGGAGGTTGACGTCGTCCTGGAATCCGGTGCATCCGGCCGGGCCATGGTGCCCAGCGGCGCTTCGACCGGGATGTTTGAGGCCGTGGAACTCCGTGATGGTGGTGACCGGTGGGCCGGCAAGGGCGTGGGCGCCGCGGTGGCCAACGTGAACGGAGAGTTGGCGGCTGCCGTCCGGGGGTTGGATGCCTACGACCAGCGGTCCGTCGATTGGGCCCTGTGCGACTGCGACGGCACCGAAGACAAGGGTCGCCTGGGTGCAAACGCCATTCTCGGCGTGTCGCTCGCTGTGGTCCGTGCTGCGGCCGCGGATGCCGAGGCGCCGCTGTTCCGCTACGTCGGCGGCGCCAACGCCCACGTGCTCCCCGTGCCCATGCTCAATGTCCTTAATGGTGGCGAGCATGCCGACAACAACGTCGACCTGCAGGAATTCATGCTGATGCCGGTGGGTGCCGCCTCGTTCTCCGAGGGCCTGCGGTGGGGCGTCGAGTGTTACCACGTGCTCAAGAAGGTGCTGTCCGAGCGGGGCATGGCCACGGCCGTCGGCGACGAGGGCGGGTTCGCCCCAAACCTGGGTTCCAATGAGGAGGCCATCATCTTGCTGATGGAGGCCGTCGAAAGGGCCGGGCTCACCCCGGGCGACGACATGGGTATCGCGCTGGACGCTGCCTCCACCGAGTTCTTCCACGACGGCGCCTACCGTCTGGCTGGCGAGGGTCGGACTCTGTCGTCCGATGAGATGGCCGGCTACCTGGCCGACCTCTCGGACCGGTACCCGATCGTGTCCATCGAGGACGGCATGGCCGAAGAGGACTGGGATGGCTGGGCCGCCCTGTACGGGCTGGTCGGTGATCGGGTCCAACTAGTGGGCGATGACCTGTTCGTTACCAACGTCACCCGTCTCCAGAGGGGCATCGACGCCGACGTGGCCAACTCGATCCTCGTGAAGGTCAACCAGATCGGCACGCTTACCGAGACCCTCGAGGCCATCGAGATGGCTACCGCCAACGGATGGACGGCCGTGATGTCGCATCGGTCCGGGGAAACCGAGGACACCACGATCGCCGACCTGGCCGTGGCCACCAACTGTGGCCAGATCAAGACCGGTGCGCCGGCCCGTAGTGACCGGGTGGCCAAGTACAACCAGTTGCTTCGTATCGAGGAAATGCTGGGTGAAGCGGCCGCCTTCCGTGGGCGGGCTGCGCTAGCAGGCGGCTGAACCGTGCGACCGGCCGCCACCCGACGGCTGATCCTGATGTTGGTGGTCGTCACCGCAGCCGCTGCTGCATTGCCGCTCGGGGTGGTGCCGTTTCGCGACTGGTTGGAGCAGCGGGACCGCACCGCAGCGCTGAGGGTCGAGGTTGAAGCCGTCGAGGACGTCAACCGGGGCTACGACGAACGGATCGACGCCCTGGGTACCGATGAAGAGATCGAGCGGCGGGCCCGCGAGGACTACGGCCTGATCCGGCCTGATGAGGAGGCCTACGCCATTCCGCCGTCACCCCGTGCCGAACGAGAGATCCCGGGCGTCTGGCCCTTTGGCGACTGATGGGCCACCTACCCCGAACTCCCGGGCAACGGTTGCTTCAGCCGGTATTGCGCATTCCCGCGGCGATGCCGTTGATGGTCAGCAGTAGTCCCCGCTGGAGCTCGTCGTCGGCTGGCATGCCTTTGGCCGGGCCGGACCGGGAACGATGCAGCATCTCCACCTGGAGGACGTTGAGCGGGTCGAGGTAGGCGTCGCGGACGGCCAGGGTGCGGCGCAGCGTCGGCTTCTCGGCCAGCAGGGCGGCACCGGTGATGGCCCGGATCTCGTCGGCCGTCCGGTGGTACTCGTCGACCACCGTGTCGAAGAGGTGGTGCAGCGACGGATCCACCAGGCGTTCCACGTAGTGGTGGGCAATGGCCAGGTCGGTCTTGGTCAGCGTCATCTCGACATTGGAGACGTAGGTCCGGAAGAAGTGCCAGTCCTTGTACATGGCGCGTAGCTCGTCGCCATGGCCGGCCGCCCGACACGCCGCCAGGCCGCTACCGGCGCCGAACCAGCCTGGGATGATCTGACGGGACTGCGTCCACCCGAACACCCAGGGGATGGCTCGTAGGTCGGCGATACCGGTGGTGGCCCCCCGGCGTCGGGCTGGGCGCGAACCGATGTTCATCTCGCCCAACTCCTCGACCGGCGTCGAGGTGGTGAAGTACTCCACCAGTCCTGGGGTCTCGACGAAACTCCGGTAGGCCGCGTAGGCGTCGTCTGCCATGTCGTCCATGATCGAGTGCCACCGGATGATGGTGGCCTCGTCGTGCCGGGGGGCCCTGTGGGCCAGTGACGCTTCGATCACCGCGGTGAACGCCAGGTCAAGATTTCGGCGGGCGATCTCGGGGTGCCCGTACTTGTCGGCGATGACTTCGCCCTGTTCGGTGAACTTCACTTCGCCGTCCAATACGCCGTTTGGTTGTCCGAGGATCGAGGCATGGGTGGGGCCTCCACCCCGGCCAATCGTCCCGCCTCGGCCGTGAAAGACGCGAATGGGGATTCCCGTCTCGTCGGAGACCTCTCGGATAACCCGCAGGGCCTTGTGAATTTCCCACTGTGAGGTGGTGATGCCCCCGTCCTTGTTGGAATCCGAGTAGCCGACCATGACCTCCTGATTGCCGCCGCGGAGCTCCACGATGCGGCGGTAGGGGGCCACGGCGAACAGGGCCCGGAGGGTGGGCCCGATCGAGCGGAGGTCGTCGATGGTCTCGAAGAGGGGCACGAACCCGATCCGCGCCGTGTCGTGCGCTGGGTCGATGAGCCCCACCTCGCGGGCCAGCACCACGGGGGCCAGGACGTCCTCGACGCCCTGGGTCATGGAGATGACGTAGCTCTCGATCACGTCGTCACCGTCGCGGTCCATGATCTGACGCAGGGTTCGGAACAGTGCCAGAGCACCGGCGTCGTCGGGCGTGGCGGGCGGTGCCAGTGGCCGTCGGCTCTCCATCTCGGCGGCCAGAAGAGTGCAGCGTTCGGCCGGGGTGAGTGCGCCGTAGTCGACGTCGTTGGCGGCAAATAGCGTGGTCAGGGCGTCGTGGTGACGATCGGAGTGTTCGCGGACGTCGAGGGTGGCGAAGTGGAAGCCGATCACCTGGAGGATCCGTCGCACCCGGGCAACGGCTCCGTCGGCCAACAGGCCGCCACCGTTGGCTCGCAGGGAACGGTCGATGACCTGAAGGTCGGCGTGGAGTTCGGACGGTGACTCGTATCCACGTATCCCGGCGGTTGCGGTTTGGAACCCGGCGGTGGCCCGAAGTCGACGCCGGATGGCTTCGCACCGGATCCGGTAGGGCTCCGAGTGGTCGACCCGGTTGCCCAGGTCGGACAGCATTGAACGGTCGGCCTCGGTGGCCGTGGCAAGTTCATCGGACACGCCGTGGACCCTCGTGCTGATACTCAACTCATGGCCTAGGTCACGCACCTCCTCGGTGAGGATCTCGAGCGCGCGGCGGCGCTGCAGGCCAAGCACCTCGGCGGTGGTGGCCGGGAGCACGTTGGGGTTGCCGTCCCGATCGCCACCCACCCACGTCCCGAACCGGATGGGTACTCGATCGGCGGGCAGCGACTGGCCGATGGAGGATAGGGCGGCCTGCATTTCGTCGAACAGGTCGGGGATGGCCTCCCGGACCGTCAGGCCAATGTAGTAGAGGACTGAACGCGCCTCGTCCATCGGATCGGGGCGTACATGCCGAAGTTCGTCGGTCTGCCAGACGGCGTCGATGATCTCTTCGATTCGGCGGTCGATCCGTCGCTGGTCGGCCTCGGTGCGGCGCTGCTCGGACCGCTGTTCGAGGAGTTGACTCACCGTGGCCAATTTGTCGAGGATGGCCCGACGTGACGCCTCGGTCGGGTGCGCGGTGAAGACCGGTCGGACCTCGGCTCGTCCGATGAGGGTGGCGATCTCGTTGGGGGTGACGCCCGTCGCCACCAACGAGTGGATGGTTTCCTCGAACTGGTTGGCGGCGTTGGGTGATCCTGAGTTGAGGTCCTCGATGCGGTGGACCTGTTCGGCCACGTTGGCCAGGTGGAAGTAGACGGTGAAGGCCCGGACTAGGAGGATGGCGTGGGCCACATCGGTGTCGTCGAACAACTCGTGGAGTTCGGTGGCCGCCCATCCTTTGGCAGAAGAGCTGGCGACGGCTGGCTCGTCGACGATCTGGCCATCGGGTGGGGTTTCCCGGGTGCCTTGCTCTCGGAGGTGTCGGGTTAGAGAGCGGACCCGTTCCACGGCCTCTAGTAGATCTTCGCCGTGCTGGCGCACCAGCGTGTTTCCCAACTGGGTCCCGAGGCGTCGGATGTCGGCCCGGAGGGCGGCGTCGGTGGGCTCAGGACCGCGCTCAGGTGTAACTGATGTCAACTGTGACATGCGGGAAACCTAGTTCTTGCGAGGGACCGAATCGTCCCTGTGGTTCTATCTACTTGAATACGAGGAAACATTCGTGCAGAATGCGTATCAGTTTCCTCCGCCCCATCCAGCATATGGGGCACTTCTTGTCGGAGCATCATGAGCCACACCCGATACGCCCCCGCCCGCCAGCGACTCCAACGGAGTGAGCTTGCCGTGCCCGGATCCAACCCGGCAATGTTCGAAAAGGCGGCAGCCAGCGACGTGGACTACGTGTTCCTGGACCTAGAGGACGCGGTCGCTCCCGGAGACAAGGAACAGGCACGCCGTAACGTCATCGAGGGTCTCCGGGACATCGACTGGCGAGGGCTGGGCAAGACCATCTCGGTCCGGATCAACGGCATCGACACCCATTACATGTACCGGGACGTCGTCGACGTGGTCGAGCAGGCCGGCGAGCACCTCGACACCATCCTCATTCCCAAGGTGGGCGTGGCTGCCGACGTCTACATGGTCGACGCCATGGTCACCCAGATCGAGGAGGCCACTGGACTCGACATCTCCGATGGCGGGATCGGCATCGAGGCTCTCGTCGAGACCACGCTCGGCATGGCCAACGTGGAGTCGATCGCCACCTCCAGTCGTCGGCTCGAGGCGATGCACTTTGGTGTCGCCGACTACGCGGCGAGCTGTCGAGCCCGCACCACCAACATCGGTGGCCTCAACCCGGACTACCCGGGAGACCAGTGGCACCAGGCTCTCTCGCGGATGCTGGTGGCCTGTCGGGCCTACGGCGTCCGACCTATTGACGGTCCGTTTGGCGACTTCAACGACCCCGACGGCTACCTGGATGGTGCCCGTCGGGCCGCCGCGCTGGGCTACGAGGGCAAGTGGGCCATCCATCCCTCCCAGATCGAGTTGGCCAACCAGGTCTTCTCGCCGCCCGCTGACGAGGTTGACCGTGCCCACCGGATCCTGGCGGCCCTCGAAGAAGCGGCTGCCGACGGTCGGGGAGCGGCTCAACTGGAGGGCCGGATGATCGACGCAGCGTCAGCCCGCATGGCCGCCAACGTGGTGGCCCAGGCCGCAGCCATCGCCGGCAAGTAGCCGAACCAGTAGATCCACGCCAGAAACGCGTTCGAGAAAACAGGACGGAGACCAGTCCATGGACATCCACGAGTATCAGGCCAAGGCTCTGCTCTCGGAATTCGGCGTGCCGATCGCCACCGGAGGTCTCGCCTACAGCCCGGAGCAGGCGGCCTATCGCGCCAAGGAGATCGGTGGCGAGAAGTGGGTCGTCAAGGCCCAGATCCATTCCGGGGCGCGAGGCAAGGCCGGCGGCATCCGCATGTGCGCTGACGAAAACGAGGTCTGGGAGGCCGCCGACGACTTGCTCGGTCGTCGACTGGTGACCAACCAGACCGGTCCGGCCGGCAAGGGCGTCTATCGCCTCTACATCGAGCCCGTGGTGCCCTTCGAACGCGAGCTCTACCTCTCCATGGTGCTCGACCGCCAAACCGAACGGATCGTGCTCGTCATGTCCGGATCGGGTGGCATGGAGATCGAGGAGCTGGCCGAGACCGACCCCGGGGCCATCCACCGCACCCACATCGAGCCAGCGGTCGGACTCCAGGGCTTCCAAGCTCGGGAGGCCGCCTTCGCTTGCGGCCTGGACGCCGGGCTGATCTCCCAAGCCGAGACCCTGCTGCTGGGGGCCTACCGATCCTTCCGGAACCTTGACGCCACCCTGCTCGAAATCAACCCGCTGGTGGTCACCGAGGAGGGTCGTCTCCTGGCGCTGGACGCCAAGATGAGCTTCGACGACAACGCCCTGTTCCGTCACCAGAACGTGTCCGAACTCCGGGACAAGTCACAGGAGAACCCCCGTGAGATGAACGCCGCTGACCGTGGTCTCAGCTATGTGGGTCTCGACGGCAACATCGGCTGCATCATCAACGGGGCCGGCCTGGCCATGGCCACCATGGACATGATCAAGCACGCTGGCGGGGAGCCGGCCAACTTCTTGGACATCGGCGGTGGGGCCTCGCCCGACCGGGTGGCCAAGGCATTCAAACTGGTCCTGTCCGACGACCGGGTTGAGGCGATCCTCGTGAACATCTTCGCCGGCATCAACCGCTGCGACTGGGTAGCCGAGGGCGTCGTGAAGGCCATGACCGAACTAGACGTGAAGGTCCCGGTGGTCGTAAGGCTGTCGGGCACCAACGTCGAAGAGGGGCGTCGCATCCTCGACGAAAGCGACGTCGACCTGATCACCGCAGAGACGCTGGCCGAGGCCGGCGAGAAGTCCGTGGCCGCCGTGTCCTGGGAGGCGAACTAGTCATGAGCATCATCGTGAACGAGAAGACCCCAGTCATCGTCCAGGGGTTCACCGGACGCATGGGCACGTTTCATGCCGAGGAGATGATCGAGTACGGGACGAACCTCGTCGGGGGGATCGCGCCCGGCAAGAGCGGGTCGGACCATCTGGGACTACCGGTGTTCGATACCGTCAAGGACGCCGTCAACGAAACGGGGGCTGAGGCGAGCATCGTGTTCGTCCCGCCACCCTTCGCTGCTGACGCCATCATGGAGGCTGCCGACGCCGGCATTGCCCACTGTGTGTGCATCACCGACGGCATCCCGGCCCAGGACATGATGAAGGTCAAGCGCTACATGCGGACCAAGCGGGTCGAGAGGCGAATGACCCTCATGGGCCCGAACTGCGCCGGCGTGATAAGTCCCGGCAAAGCCTTGCTCGGAATCATGCCCGGCCACATCTACGTCCAGGGCCCGGTGGGCATCATTGGACGCTCCGGAACGCTGGGCTATGAGGCCGCCTCGCAGCTCAAGGCGTTGGGCATCGGGGTGAGTACCAGTGTCGGAATCGGCGGTGATCCCATCAATGGAAGTTCGTTCACCGACCACCTCAAGGCTTTCGAGCAGGATCCCGAGACCAGCGTGGTCTGCGTCATCGGCGAGATCG
>DPMC01000167.1:0-1982 GCA_003541675.1 Acidimicrobiaceae bacterium
TCGATGGCCATGACGTTCCATCGCCCATTACGGACCGTGGTGACGGAAGCAGCGCTCGTCGCCGCATCGAGTCGCCCGGTAGCGGACTTCTGGCGACGGTTGCCGCCGCACTCCACCGGCCAAGCCGAAGGCCAGTACCCGGGGTGGGCTGTATCTCGATCGAGGGCGGTCATGTACGAAGGAGACGGCGGATGGCCGTCACCACTTCTTCGATCTTCTCGTCGCCCGCCTCGTCGCCCTGCTGGACGGCCTCGCGGACGCAGTGGCTGATGTGGTCGTCGAGCAGTCCCACGCCGACACCCTGCAGGGCCTTGGTAACCGACGAAATTTGGGTCAGGACGTCGATGCAGTAGGTCTCCTCGTCGACCAGGCGTTGGAGGCCACGGACCTGACCCTCGATGCGG
Organism: Acidimicrobiaceae bacterium; assembly: GCA_003541675.1. GTDB lineage: Bacteria > Actinomycetota > Acidimicrobiia > Acidimicrobiales > MedAcidi-G1 > UBA9410. Next base: position 405 of record DPMC01000167.1, read on the forward strand.
CGGAGACGAACGAGGACGTCGTCCTTGGTGGGTGCGTAGCCGTGTGCCATGGAGCACAGCATAGAAGGCAGGGGATAGGGGTAGGGGGTATATTGCAAACACCGTGAACAAGACCATGGAACTTCCGATCGGCGGCATGACGTGCGGCGCCTGCGCCGCCCGAGTCAGCCGGGGCCTGTCTGACGTCGATGGCGTGGAGACGGCGACCGTGAACCTGGCCACCGAGCGGGCCAAGGTCTCCTTCGATCCGGCGGTCGTCGATCCGGCCACATTGGAGGCTGCCGTTGAGTCACTGGGCTACCGGATCATCCTCCAGGCGGTCGAAGGGTCGATGGGTGAGGGGCGACCGGTCGACGGGCCATCGGAGGTCGGGTCGGACGGTGGCGGGGGCGACGGTCGACAGTTGGACGGATCGTCGGTGCGACTGGTGGCCGCCGGGTTGCTCACCGTGCCGGTGGCGTTGATCTCCATGGTCCACGGCCTGCGGTTCGGCGGGTGGGAGTGGGTTGTCGGGATCCTGTCCACGCCCGTCGTATGGGGCTGCGGGTGGCCATTCCACCGGGTAGCGATCCGGAATCTCGCCCAGCGGGCGACGTCCATGGACACCCTGGTGTCGATGGGTACCGCAGCGGCCTGGGTGTGGTCGGTGGTGGCACTCGTGGCCGGCCGGGGTCACGTCTACTTCGAGACCGCCGCGGTGATCGTGACCCTTGTTCTGATGGGTCGTTGGTTGGAACAGCGGGCTCGCCAACGATCTGGTGAAGCCATCCGATCCCTGGCCGGACTGTCGGTCCGTGACGCCACGCTGGCCAATGGGCCCACGATCTCCATTGCCGATGTTGAGGTCGGCATGCGACTACTGGTGCGTCCCGGCGAAAAGGTCCCGGTCGATGGACGGATCCTCGAGGGTTCCTCGACCGTCAACGAGTCGATGTTGACCGGTGAACCCCTCCCGGTGGCGGTGGGAGTGGGTGACACGGTGACGGGAGCGACCATCAACGCCAACGGGGCCCTGATCATCGAGGCCATCCGCGTGGGCGCCGACACCACCCTGGCTCGCATCATGCGACTCGTCGACGAGGCCCAGGCCGACACCGCTCCGGTGCAACGCCTGGTCGACCGGATCTCGGCGATCTTCGTGCCGGTGGTCCTCGGCGTCTCGGTCGCGACCCTTCTGGCCTGGCTAGCCACCGGTCAACCCACGGCCGATGCCTTCACCGCCGCAGTAGCCGTGCTGATCATCGCCTGCCCATGTGCGCTGGGTCTGGCCACACCGACGGCGGTAATGGTGGGCACCGGTCGGGGCGCCCAACTTGGAGTCCTCATCCGCGGCGGAGAGGTACTCGAGTCGGCCCGAAGGGTCGACCACGTGGTGCTCGACAAGACAGGCACCGTCACCGCCGGCCACATGACGATGCAAAAAGTGGTCCCGGCCGCTGGCGTGGACGCCGGCTCGGCACTACGGATCGCCGCCTCGCTCGAAGAGCTTTCCGAACACCCGGTCGCGACAGCCATTGTCGACGCCGCTGATCGACAACTACCGGTTAGTGACTTCACCAACCTCCCCGGCATGGGCGT
>DPMC01000167.1:2367-2713 GCA_003541675.1 Acidimicrobiaceae bacterium
ACCGGTTGCCCGACCAACTGGCTCTCGCCGTGGACGAGGCGGCCGACGCCGGCCACACGGCGGTCGTCGTGGGGTGGGAAGACCAGGCCCGGGCTGTGCTCGTGGTCGCCGACGAGGTACGACCAACGAGTGCCGAGGCGGTCGCCGGATTCCGGCGCCTGGGCCTCGATGTGACACTGCTGACCGGTGACGACGAACGAACCGCCCGCTCAGTGGCCACCGCGGTGGGAATCGACCGGGTGGTTGCCGGCGTGCTACCCGACGGCAAGGACACTGAGATCCGCCGACTCAGCGAAGAAGGCCATGTGGTGGCCATGGTGGGCGACGGCATCAACGACGCCCCGGC
>DPMC01000167.1:3043-4756 GCA_003541675.1 Acidimicrobiaceae bacterium
CTGGCCCGGGCCGACCTCGGGATCGCCATGGGAACCGGAACCGACGTGGCCATGGAGGCGGCCGACTTCACGATCGTGGCCGGCGACCTCCGAGCGGTCGTCGACGCCATCCGACTATCGAGACGCACCCTGAACACCATCCGGGGAAACCTCTTCTGGGCCTTCGCCTACAACGTGGCGGCCGTACCACTGGCAGCCGTCGGTGTGCTCGACCCGATGATCGCAGCGGGCACCATGGCGTTCTCATCGGTGTTCGTGGTCACCAACTCACTGCGCCTCCGACGCTTCCGCGGTCGGGCGGGGGTCTGAGGACCCACGCCGCGGCGTGGCGGGACCATCTCTGATCGGTCAGAGTGGGCACACCCCGAGGAGGGCCCATGAACCATGACATTCCCGAGGATCTCGCCGCCTATCTCATCGAGTTGGACGAGTTCATAGATCGCGAAATCAAGCCACTCGAAGAACAGGACGACAACATTCGGTTCTTCGATCACCGCCGGGAGGATGCGCGTACCGACTGGGACCGTGACGGTCTCCCCAACCGCGAGTGGGAGGCCCTCCTGTCCGAGGCCCGGCGTAGGGCCGACGAGGCAGGCCACTACCGCTACCCGCTCTCGGCTGAGATGGGTGGCCGTGACGGTACGAACCTGGGCATGGCCGTCATCAGGGAGCACCTCGCCACCAGGGGGCTTGGCCTGCACAACGACCTCCAGAACGAACACTCGATCGTCGGCAACAACGTGGGACTCCTACTGATGTTGGAATACGGGAGCGAAGAACAAAAGGCCGAATGGGTGCCCCACCTGCTAGCCGGAACCCGAGGATTTGCCTTCGGAATCACCGAACCGGACCACGGATCAGACGCGACCCACATGGAGACCAACGCCGTGCGCGACGGTGACGGGTGGGTACTCAACGGGGAAAAGACGTGGAACTCCGGCATCCATCGGGCGCACAGCGACCTGGTGCTGGCCAGAACCTCGGGCGAACCCGGCGACGGCCACGGCATCACAGCCTTCTTGACCCCCATGGACGCCGATGGCCTGAAGATCGAGGAGTACCTCTGGACCTTCAACATGCCAACCGACCATGGCCGCGTCTCGTTGACCGGCGTACACGTACCTCATGGAGCCATCCTCGGCGAGGAAGGGCGGGGGCTGCAGATCGCCCAACATTTCTTCAATGAGAACCGGATCCGACAGGCGGCCTCCAGCCTCGGCGCCGCCCAGTACTGCATCAACGAGTCGGTGCATTACGCAGGAGAGCGCAGGCCGTTCGGCAAGCCGCTCTCGATCAACCAGGGGATCCAGTTTCCCCTTGTCGAACTTCAGACGGAGTGCGAGATGCTCAGGGCGCTGGTGCAGAAGACCGCGTGGCAGATGGACGCCTACGGGGCGTTCTCGGTCTCGGACAGGGTTTCGATGTGCAACTACCGGGCCAACCGGTTGTGCTGCGAGGCGGCGGACCGGGCCATGCAGGTCCATGGCGGGCTGGGCTACTCACGTCACCGGCCGTTCGAACACATCTACCGGCACCACCGGCGCTACCGGATCACAGAGGGTGCCGAGGAGATCCAGATGCGCCGCATTGCCGGCTACATGTTCGGCTTCATGAAGCAGCAGGCCCCCAAGGGCGTCGCCGGGGACTGAGCGGGACACGATGACCGACGTCGGGGTACTCCAGGACTGTTTGGGCGAGGTCCTGCAGCGGCTG
>DPMC01000187.1:0-260 GCA_003541675.1 Acidimicrobiaceae bacterium
ATCTCATCGGCGATCAGCACGTCGGGAGAAAGGTGGGCCGCCACGGAGAACCCGAGTCGAGCCCGCATCCCGCTCGAATAGGTCTCGACCGGATACTCGATGAACCGGCCGATGCCGGCCATGCCGATGATGTCGGTGATCACGGCGTCGACCTCGCGCCGTGTGAAACCGTGTCCCGAGGCGTTCAGGTAGACGTTCTCCCTTCCGGTCAGGCGGTGGTCGAAGCCGGCGCCCAGTTCGAGCAGCGCAACCGTTCGGCC
>DPMC01000187.1:645-4031 GCA_003541675.1 Acidimicrobiaceae bacterium
AGCGTCGACTTGCCGGAGCCGTTCCGCCCGACCAGCCCGACCACCTCGCCCCGTCGGACCTCGAACGACACCCGGTCGACGGCCTCAACGATGGCCTGCTGCTGTCGGCCACCGCTGATGATCAGTTGGCGGAGCCCCTGCGAGTGTGTTGCCACCCGGTAGTGCTTGACGAGGTCGGACGCCCGGATCGCCAGTCCCGGTTCGAGGGAGGCCATCTCAGAACCCTTCGGTGACGTCGTCGGCCATTCGATGGAACACCATCCAGCCCACCGAGGCCGTAGCCAACGAGACGAGCACGATGGACGCCCAGTGGCCGAGTGACGGCCAGCGCTGCTCGAACGTGAGCAGGCGGGCGGCGTCGGTCATCCAGCCGAGCGGGTTGAGCTCGAGGAGTCTCTTCATCGGAAGCCCCGCATACTCCTCCGGGACGACGTCGATCGAGTAGATGATCGGTGTCGTGAAGAACAGGAGACGAAGCAACACCTGGTAGAGGTGCCCAACGTCGCGGAAGCGTGCGTTCAGTGGCGCCAGGCATAGGCCAATCCCGAGCGCGAAGAGTGCGACGAGCGGCATCAGGACGACAAGGCCAAGGAACGTCCAGGTGATCGCGCCGACGGCGAGGTAGGCCAACACAAGGACGAGTACCTCGACGGCGCTGCCGACCAGGCCGCTGGCCACGCTGGCCAGGATCGGCGCCACCGGAGGGAAGTAGAGGCGCTTACGGAGCGTCAGGGAGAGGGCGAAGTCGCCGATGGCCGAGGTCGACACCTGGTTGAAGACGAACCACACCACGAGGGCCGAGAACAGGTAGTGCCCGAACGAAGTGAGCCCGGACGGGTGCTCCGGGATATGCCGGCTCCCCTGGAGGATCGTGCCGAACACCACCGTGTAGATGAGTAGCGTGGCCAGCGGGCTGATGAGGGACCACCCCCAGCCCAGCACGCTCCGGCTGTAGCGCGTCCGGATCCGTCGGCGGATCTGGTCGCCGACGAACGATCGGTAGGTCCAGAGTTCGACGAACCAGTCGCGTGAGCGGAAGTTCCGTCGTGGTCCGAATTCCCGGACGCGCTGCGCCCCTTCCTGCGTCGAGTTCGATCCCATAGCGTCCCGCCAGTCTATGAGTCGGGACGCACCGGCCGGGTGGCAGTTGACGGGAGCGGGAAGTTCCCGGCTCAGCCGCCCCGGGCGTCCCGAGGGATTGGTGCGCGCACCGACCTCCTCGTCGTTATCGCCCAGGGAAGTTGGCGGAGTGCCCCGCCGACGGCCCGGAGGCGACCGGTCGCCGACAGGCCCATTCGTCGCGGGCGAAGAGCCGCAACCGTCCCACCCACGGCACGCAGCCAGGCCCGTAGCACGTCCCGTACAGGAGCGTTGCGGGTGGCCACGAGGAGTCGATTGCGCGCCTGGTAGTAGCGGACCAGGTCGCCGGTGAGCCCCGTCGAGGCACCGTGGAGGTGCCAGCACTCGGCGTCGGGAACATACCGGTATCGCCAACCCCGGTTGCTGCCACGCCAGGAGAGATCGGTGTCCTCGTAGTAGAGGAAGAGGCGCTCCTCGAACAGGCCGACATGGCGCAGGTAGTCGGCTCGAAGGAGCACGGCCGCACCGCACCATGCATCCACGTCGACGGGCGTGTCGTACCGTTCGCCGTCCGGTTCCAGATACCCGCGGTCCCTGCTGTTCCCGTCGGCACTCAGTTCGCTTCCGGCGTTCTGGATCATCCGCGGGCCGGTGCCGTCGCCGAGGAGGATCCTTGGACAGGCTGCACCCAAACCGGCATCGGCACCCATGACTGCGGCGAGGGCGGCCAGCCAGCCACCATCGACCACGACATCTGGGTTCACCAGGCCGACCAGGTCGACACCGTCCAGGTCGGCCATTGCGAGGTTGTTGGCACCGAATCCCGTGTTCCGGTCGTTGCACAGGAGTCGGACCTCGGGTCGGTGTCGCTGGAGGTCCACCACCGATCCGTCGGTCGAGGCGTTGTCGACGACCACGGTCTCGAGGCGGTCCGGTGGCCAGTCGAGGCCGGCCAGGGAGTCGAGGCAGCGGGCAAGCAGGTCGCCCGAGTTCCAGTTGAGGACGACGAGTCGGACGAACGGAGACCCCGGTGATGTCATGTGCCCGTCCTCGCACGAGAGAGTCCGACGAGGAAGACGAGAACCGTGGTCGCCGCCTTCTGCGCCTCGGCACCGTTGATGGCAAAGGCGCCGGCCACGTGTTCGGCGGCAATCTGGCCACCGCTCGACGCGAAGTAGGCGGTCTTCATACGGTAGGGCCCGTCCACCGCCGGTGGCGGATCCAGGGGCTCCGGGCCATCCGGATTCTGCGAGAGGTTCAGGAGGAACGAGGTGACCCAGATCGCCGCCCGCTGGAACTCGGCGGGATGCATGTCGAGGTATTCCGCTCCTGAGAGGACCAACGTCCATTCCTCCTCGGTGTAGCCGGTGGTCAGCCGGTACTCGTCGTACCGCTGTTCCGGGAAGGCCAGGTCGGCGTCCGGCGGACCGAAGTCCACGCCGTACCAGTTGGACTTGAGCCCGAACTCCCGCCGGAACCGGTTGCCGGTGACGGTCACGACATCGCCGTTTCGGGAAATCAGGTCCATCTGGTCGACTCGGCCGCCATCGTCGCCGAAGCCGTCGCGGGCGGCGACCCAGATCTCGTACAGGCCGACGACTCCGAAGGCGCTCTCGACCTGTTGGACGGTCAGTTCGGTCGTCCACCGGTGCACCGGGTTGATTTCGACGTCGTCGCCGAGATCGGGCACCCCGGGGAAGTCGGCGGTGATGGTGTGCCCTCCTGTCGAGGCCGAGAACTCGGTTCGTGAGACCTCTTCGCCCCACATCCGTACGATTCCCGCCGTCACGTTGATCGCGGCGTCGGACCGATCGTCCTCATTGCTCCAGGCTCGGCTGCCGTGGCGACTCTGTCGGCCCTCGTAGACCTGACAGCGGATCGTGTCGCACGTCCTGGCGTAGTCGTACCGGTCCTCGGCCAGGGAGTACGAACGGGCGGCGACCGCCTGGACCTCGAGGGCGACCGCGCCGGCCCCTTCGCCCAGATCAGCCCAACTGGCCGGCATCTCCCGAGGTACCACGGATCGAAGGTACTGCTCGACGGGTAGGACGTTGACGGTCCGCTGCTGGTCGCCGTAGTGGGCCGCACGAATCTCGCCCCGGTACCACGTGGCCGCGTCGCTCCCCTCGCAGACCTGCAGCGTCTGGTCCAGGTCGACATCGGAAGCGTCGAAGACCTCGAACACCGGTTCCGGTGGTGTCGTAGTGGTCGTCGTCGTGGGCGCAGTCGTCGTAGTCGCCTCCGGAACCTCCGTCGTGGTCGTCGTGGTCGTCGTGGTCGTCGTGGTCGTAGTGGTCGTAGTGGTC
>DPMC01000298.1:0-3544 GCA_003541675.1 Acidimicrobiaceae bacterium
GGCACACCACGACCCCAGTACTCCTGATCCCGGTAGGCGGCACGCTTTTCGGCAGCCACCTGCTCGCGCCACGAGACCAGACGTGGGCAGGCTCGACAGGACACCACCTCATCGTGGACGGCCCGGAGGGTCGACGCGCCTTGGTCGGAAACAGGTCGGGTCACAGGGTCAGAGTAGGTTCGGCGACCGATGCCCCCCACCCTCGTGCTCTACGTTCGACACGGACGCACGCCAACCACCGGCGCCCGCCTTCCCGGCCGCGCCCCCGGTCTGCACCTGTCCGACGAAGGCCATGCCCAGGCCGAGGCCGTGGCGGCCGCCATCGCCGGGCGCGACGGAACCGGACAGCAGGTGGCCGCCGTGTACGCCTCGCCCATGGAGCGAACCCGGGAGACCGCGGCACCCATCGCCCGGGCCCTCGGCCTACGGGTCCGCACGGCACCAGGCCTCAACGAGTGCGACTTCGGCCGCTGGACCGGTCGACGCCTCAAAGAACTCATGAAGCTCAAGGCGTGGGCCACCGTCCAACGCCAGCCGTCGGCCTTCCGTTTTCCGAGCGGCGAGTCGTTCGCCGAGATGCAGGCCCGTATCACCGGCCAGGTGGCCGACCTGGTGGCCCGCCATCCCGGCGAGACCATCGTCTGCGTCTCGCACGCTGATCCCATCAAGGCGGCCCTCGCCCAAGCCGTGGGCACCCCACTGGACCTCTTCCAGCGGCTGGTCGTTGGACCGTGCTCGGTGAGCGCCGTGCTACACACCAAGGAGCGACCCGTCGTTTTGACCATCAACACCACCGGCGACTTGAAAGGCCTGACGCCATCATGAGCGACTCGGTGAGGAACGTCTCTCGCGCTGCCCCCGGGCTCGATGTAGCCGAGTGCACCGACACCCGGATCCCGACCAGCGCCTTCCAACTGCGCGCCGACGACCCCACCGACTCGTAGGTTCGAACGATGGGACGACCAGAGATCGACTGGGACGACACCGACGGGTTCACCGCCGGCGTCGTCGGGCCCCAGGGGCGTCGGGTGTTCTTCCTGCAGGCCCGACGTTCCGGTCAGGTCGTGTCGCTCAAGGTCGAGAAGCAACAGATGGCCGGTCTGGCCGAATTTCTCGACGGGCTGATGGGCGACCTCCCTCCGACCGACGAGCGGACCCTCGAAGTGATCGACGCCAACGTCCGCTTCGAGGATCCCGGCGAGGCCGACTGGGTGGTAGGCAGTCTGGGCATCACCTACCAACAGTCCACCGACCGTCTGGTGCTGATCGCCGAAGAGTTGCTGCGCGACGAGGACGAACCCCCCGCTCAGGCCCGGTTCCCCATGCGTCGCGAAATGGTGGCCTGCTTCATCGACCGGGCCCGTGTACTGGTGGCCGCCGGCCGACCCCCGTGCGACTGGTGCGGCGCCCCGCTGGAGCCCTCGGCCGCCGGCTGGTGCCCCTGTGTCAACTAAGTCGCCGGCAGAGAGTTCCGCCACCTCGCCAACCAGCCCGGGAACTCCCGATACTCCGGCAGACCCGGTCGACCCGTTCCGTCGGCGAGGCCCGCTCGACGACCAGGTGGCCGTCGAGGTGCTGAGCAACGGCGGCATCGAGATCCTGGGGCGGATGCCGTGGACGTCCAACGCCACCTTTCTGGTCGACGTGACCCATCCGGCGACCGGTACGGACCCGTTCCTGCAGGGTGTCTACAAGCCGGGGCGGGGCGAACAGCCACTCCACGACTTCCCCCCAGGGCTCTACCGGCGGGAGGCCGCAGCGTGGGAACTGACCGCCCAGTTGGGCTGGGGGCTCATCCCGCCCACCGTGGTTCGTGAAGGACCACATGGTGAAGGCTCAGTCCAGTTGTACGTGCCGTGCGACTACGAACAGCACTACTTCACCGTGCGCGATGACCCTGCCCATGCCGACGCCCTCATGCGCCTCGCAGCCTGGGATCTGGTGGCCAACAACACCGACCGTAAAGGCGGCCACGTACTGGCTGGCGACGACGGGAAGTTGTGGGCCATCGACAACGCCCTGTGCTTCCACCACCAGTTCAAGGTCCGGACGGTGATCTGGGACTTCGCCGGACACGCACTGGCCGACGACCTGGTGGCCGACCTTCGACGCCTTACAGAGGACGGGCTCTCGACCGCACTGGCCGACCTCCTAGACCCGCTCGAACGTGACGCCGTGCTGACCCGGGCCGACGCTGTTGCCGCCGGCGGCGAGCTTCCCTCGGATCCAAGCGGACGCCGGGTTCCCTGGCCGCTGGTCTGACCGATCGCCAGTTACTCAGCGATATGACCGACCTCGATCGACTGCTCCTCGAGGGCGACCTCGATGGCCTGCTCCGACTCGTCGACGATGCCTGCGACGACGGTGACTGGGACACCCTCGAACAGATCGCCACCCGATCCCGCCCTGCCGTGGAACGAGGCCATCAACTGTGGCCGGCCGCCGACCATGCCGAACACCGGCTAGCGCTACAGGCCCCGGGGCCGTTCGCAGCAGCGGCCGTGGTCCGAGACGCCACCACCTTCGGGGTGGCGCCGCTCGCCGAAGTAGCCGCTTCGTCACATACTTGGGCCGACCTGGAACCCCATCTGGCCAACGCCGGGACACGCCGCGCCGTGGTGGCCCACGAGCGGGTGGCCCGCGGCGAGGACCTCCGTGGCCTCCAACTCGACGACGACCCGGTGGGGCTTCCGCTGCAGCTGGCCTGCTGGGAACCGGCCACCGACGGGCCGACCATTGGCCCCTACGGCGTCGACGACCCGGTGCCGCCTACCGGGCTGCTCGCTTCGGTCGCCCAGGTTCCCAATCCCAAGGTCAACGAATCCATTGCGGGCCCCGAGGCCGACTCGGCCCGCGCCGCCCTCCGGGACCTCGTCTCAACATGGACCGAACAGTCGCGGGGCACAGCGACGGCCGTCGCGGTGTGTGGAACCGGGCCAGAGGCGGCGGCCAGTGCCGGTCGGTCCATCGATGCTGGCCACATCAGCCTCCGAGAACTGGCCTCCGACGAGGCCATCGGGTTGCTGGCCTGGGCCGGCGCCTCAGGCGGTGCCCATGGGCGACGCAGAGGGGCGGCCCGGGGTCGATTCGAAGCTTGGTGGTGCACCGCTGCCCTCGTCGGACTAGACGGACCCCAGGATGATTGGCCACCGCATCCCGACGCCCTCGGCAACGCGTTAGCCGACCTGAGATGGTGGCGTTGGGACAGCGTGCTACGTCCTGCCGGTTGGTTCCTGGGGATCGCCGTCGACGACCCGTTAGATGGACTGGCCTGGGCGCTCGCCGCGAGCGACCGCCCGTCCTGAGATCTGGGCCAGAGCCCAGCGGGTCAACCTCGGGCCTGCAGGGCCTCGATCAGCTTGGGCAGCACCTTGTGCACATCGCCCACGATGCCGAGGTCGGCGACGCCGAAGATCGGCGCCTCCTCGTCCTTGTTGATGGCGATGATGTTGGCTGAGCCCTTCATCCCGACCAGATGTTGCGTGGCACCGCTGATGCCGCAGGCCACGTAGACCGTCGGCTTCACGACCTTGCCGGTCTGGCC
>DPMC01000298.1:3761-8260 GCA_003541675.1 Acidimicrobiaceae bacterium
TCGTCCTTGTTGATGGCGATGATGTTCGCTGAGCCCTTCATGCCGACCAGGTGCTGCGTGGCTCCGGAGATTCCACACGCCACGTAGACCGTCGGCTTCACGACCTTGCCGGTCTGACCGACCTGGTACGAATACGGGACCCACCCGGCATCCACCACGGCACGTGATGCACCCGGGGCACCCTTTACCAGCTTGGCCAGAGTCTCGATCATCTCGTACTTCTCGGCCTCGCCCAGCCCACGGCCACCGGAGACCACCACGGCCGCCTCGTCCAGCTTCGGACCCGATGTCTCCTCTACAAAGCGCTCCTTGACGACGGCGGCACCGGTGCCACCGAGTTCGCCGACTGCGAGGTCCGACACCGCGGCGGGCGCGCCGCCGGACTCCTCAGCGACGAACGACTTGGGTCGCACCAGGAATATGGCCAGTCCGGTGTCGGTGAAACCGGTCAGTACGTCGGTGGTGCCGCCGAACACGGGCTCGCTACCCACCAGACGGTCACCGTTGGCGATCAGGTCGACAACGTTGGTCAGCACCGGGCGGTCCACCTTGGCCGACAGGCGGCCGGCCACGTCACGGCCGTCGTAGGAGGTGGTGGCCAGTAGCACGTCGGGGCCGTTCCCGGCCTCCAGCGCACCGGCGATGGCCGAGGCGACACGTGCACCTGGCAGCGCACCGTCGGCATCATCCACGGTGTGGACAGCGGTGGCGCCGTGCGCACCGAGCTGGCCAGCCACTGTCGAACCGTCGCCCGCCAAAACCACCTCGACGGAGTCGGCCAGCGTGCGGGCCTTGGTCAGCAGTTCCAACGTCGATGCGGTGGCTCCAGCCTCCGTGGCCTCACCGAATACCCAGATCTTTGAGATTCCCATGATCGCCTCCTACAGAACTTTGAGGTCATCCAGGAACGCCAGGATGCGTTCGTGGGCGTCACCCTCGTCGACGATGACCTCGCCGGCCTCCCGCGCGGGAGCTTCGGTGATGGTCGTGATCTCCTGGCGGGCGCCAGCCCAGCCCACGGTGGCCGGGTCAATGCCCAGGCCAGCCAAATCGAGCTCGTCGACCGGCTTATTTTTGGCTGCCATGATCCCCTTGAACGAGGGGTAGCGGGGCTCAACGACACCGGCGGTAACCGAAACCACGGCGGGAAGCGGGCACTCAACCTGATCGAAACCGGCCTCGGTCTGACGCTTCACAGTGGCCACACCGTCGGCGACCTCAATCTCCTTGCCAAAGGTGACCGACGGAAGGCCCATCAACTCGGCGATCTGCACGGGCACGGTGCCTGTGTAGCCGTCGCTGGACTCGGTGGCCGTCAGGATCAGGTCGGGCTCACAGCGGGCAATCGCCGCAGCCAGCACCTTGGCCGTCGAGAGCGCATCGGAACCCGCTAGGGCCTCGTCGCTGACCAGCACGGCGCTCTCGGCGCCCATAGCCAGGGCGGTCCGCAGACCGCTCACCTCATTGTTGGGGGCCATGGAGACGAGCCTCACCTCGCCGCCGCCCGCGGCGTCCACCAACTGCAGGCCCATCTCGACGCCATAGGAGTCCGACTCATCCAGGATGAGTTTGACGTCTCGCTTCAGGGTTCTGGTTTCAGGATCCAGCACACCTGGGTCTGCCGGATCGGGGATCTGCTTGACACATACGACGACGATCATGGGCCCGAGTCTGCCTTACGACGAAGGAAACGGGACCAACCGCGGCTGGGGATTTCGCAACGGTCGTCGGTCACCAGCGGACCCACCTCCGAGCGGGTCTCGGAGGCGCCGTAGGGTCATCACCGTGAGCGACAACGAACCATCAGCATCCAGCCCTCCCCAACCGCTCTCCAACCAATGGAGGCATGGTTTCCGCCACGCCTCGACCGTTGACCTGGCAGCCCCTCTCTCGAGCCTCATCGATCTCGTTTTCCTGCCCCTCATGGGCACCAACGCCGCGACGGTCTCGTGATGCGATACCCCATCACCCATCTTCTCGAGACATGCCGCTTCCCGACGAGCGGAGTCGGGTGCCGACCATGAAGTTGCTGCTCATCGTCAACCCGTCGGCGTCGTCGGTCACGGCTCGGACCCGGATCGTCATCCAAAAGGCGCTGTCAGCCGACCACCGACTGGAGGTGGCCGCCACCACCCGTCGAGGCCACGCCACCCGCTTAGCCCAGAGTGCGGCCAACGACGGCATCGACGTCGTCGTCGTGCTGGGCGGTGATGGCACCCTCAACGAAGCAGCCAACGGACTAGTCGGGACCGAGACTGCGTTGGCCGCGCTGCCCGGCGGTTCCACCAACGTGTTCGCCCGAACACTCGGCCTGCCCGACGATCCTGTGGAGGCCACCGGCGCGCTGCTGGACGCCATCGATGCGGCGGCCATCCGTCGGGTGGGTCTTGGTTCGGTGAACGACCGCCACTTCCTGTTCCACGCCGGGATCGGGTTCGACGCCGCAGTGGTCGAACAGGTGGAACGCCGGGGAGGCCTGCTGAAGCGGTTCGCCGGCCATCCCCTCTACATCGCCGCCACCATCGATACTTGGATCCGCCACTACGACCACCGGCGGCCCGCCTTCCGGGTGACCTTTCCCACCGACGTTGACCCGACGACGGGTCAATCAACCGGCGGGACGTCCGATGGGGGGCCGGGGATCCCCGGCGTGTTCGCTGCCTGCCTCAACACCGACCCCTACACGTATCTGGGTACCCGGGGGCTCTCACTGGCACCGGCCGCCACCCTGGACAGCCCCCTCTCGGTGGCCACCTTCCGGAACCTCTCAGCGGTCACGCTGGCCACCACCTTGGCCGCCGCCCTCGGCCTCCAATCGGCCAGGCGCCCCCGGTCGGACGGCAGGGCCGGCCTTGAGGTGCGTGACGGCGTCGAGTTGGCCGAGGTGATCGCGTCGCGTCCCCTTCCTTGGCAGGTAGACGGCGACCACGTCGGCGAAGCTGAGAGATTGGTGGTTCGCCACCACCCGGACGTCATGGATCTGGTAGTCCCGCTGGCCTCGCCCGCCTTTTCCTAGGGCGACCGTATGGAGACGGGCTTGGAACAAGGGGTCCGGTCAGCCGTCGACCCAGGTGCCGTCTCGCCGACCGTCGATGACCGCCCGGGCCAACCCGGGGCGGTTGGTCACAATGCCGTCGACCCCCCAGTCGATCAGTTCAGCCATCCGTCCCGGATCGTCGACCGTCCACACCAGCACGGCCAGACCACGATCTTGGGAGGCCGACACCAGATGCTCGTCGACCAGTTCGTCCCACGGATTCACCGACCCGTGCCCGTGGGACGCCGTGCGGTCCAGCATCAGGTCGGTCCCGTGACGCTCGGCCACGATCCACGCGGTGGGCAGTGACGGATCGGTGGCCCGGATCCGGTCCACCGCCGTGATATCGAACGACGACACCAGCAACTGCTTGGGCGACCGATAGGCGACAGCCAGACCGGCCACCGCCTCGCACACCATGGCTGATGCATCATGGTCTGGGTCGCCGGGAAGGTTCTTCACCTCGACGTTGACGCCCATCCCGTCGCAGGCCTCAAAGGCCTCTGCCAGGTTGGGGATGTGGTCCGGTGCATCGGCGGCCCGCACCTCGCGCACTAGGCGGCCGTCGGCTAAATGGGCGTCGTGGTGGACCATCAACACGTCGTCGGCTGAGAGTCGCACGTCGAGTTCGACCCAGTCGGCACCCTGTACCCGGGCCTCGACGAAGGCCTCCACCGTGTTCTCGGTCCGGTCGTATGACGCACCGCGGTGGGCCACCACCAGCGGTCGCCCATCGGGCCGTTCGGGTCTCACGGGCAACGACCCTAGGTCGCCCACTTCACCCAGGCGGTCCCATCACCCCGGATCTCGTGAATCCCCCCACGGTCCGACAAGCCGGTTGGTCGGGACCCACACCTCGGCCACCGTGCCACGGCCCCGCTCGACCGGCACCAGGCGGATACGCCCCCCCAACTCGCCTTCCACGAAGGTCCGCACGATGGTCAGGCCGAGCCCGGTGGCGTCGGCCACATCGAACCCCTCGGGGATTCCCACGCCGTCGTCGACCACCCGCACGACCAAGCCGTCAGCACGACGATCCAATTGGATGCGAACCCAGCCCGGCGCTGAATCTCCATCGGTACCGCCAGCCTCCTGATCGGCCAATTGGGCGGCTGGGAAAGCGTGGTCGACGGCGTTCTGTAACAACTCGGTGAGGACGACGGCCATGGTCGTGGCAACCTGGCCGGGCACCACACCGGCATCACCCTCGACGGTGATCGACACTGGGCGGAGCGGCGAGGACACGCTCTCTTCCACCACCCGGACCAGCGGTCGCACGATCTCGGCGAACCCGACCTCGTCGTCCGCGCTCTGGGCCAGCGTCTCGTGCACCAGCGAGATGGCGCCGATGCGTCGCACCGACTCCCCGAGGGCCTCCCGGGCCTCTTCGCCCTCCAGGCGCCGGGCCTGGAGGCGCAACAGCGACGAGATGGTCTGCAGGTTGTTCTTCACCCGGTGGTGG
>DPMC01000298.1:8574-9938 GCA_003541675.1 Acidimicrobiaceae bacterium
AGGTTGTTCTTCACCCGGTGGTGGATCTCGCGAATGGTGGCGTCCTTGGATACCAGCTGGCGGTCGCGACGCCGCAGCTCGGTAACGTCACGCACCAGGACAATGGCCCCGGTCGGCGTACCAGCATCCAGCAGGGGGAAGCAATGGCTGACCACCGCCACCTCGTCGGGCCGTTCCATCTCGTCAATCACTGCAGTGCGACGGGCGAATGCCGACCGCAGCATCGACGAACCCAGCCCGGTGTCGTCGAACCGGGCGCCGGTGACCCCCCGGGTCACTCCCATGCGGTGCAGGGTGGAGACCGCGTTGGGTGAAGCGAACTCGATTCGACCGTCGGCGTCGACGAGTAGCAGACCATCGCCCACCCGGGGCGTCCGATGTCGAAGCCGTTCCTCGTCCTGGTACGGAAACTCCCCTCGCTCGAGCATCCGGGCGAAGCGGTCGAACACCGTCAGGTAGGTGCGTTCCTGCTCGCTGCCCGGTCGGTCCTCAGGTCGTAGCCGTTCGCGAGCAAGCACGGCGATGGTCTCGCCATCGCGGCGTACCGGCACGGCCGTGAGGTGCACCGTTCGCTCCGAACCAACCTCGACCGCGCCGTCCACCGTGCACTCGGCCTCGAATGCTTTGACGATCAGAGGCCTGCGTCGGGGCTCGAATACCTGGCCGACGAGATCGGCCCGATACAGGGTGGTCCCGGTGGTGGGTCGCATGTGTCCCAACAGGACCAACGACCCGTCCGCTCGACGCGAGTCCCGGGCATAGAGGATGAGGTCGGCGAACGACAGGTCGGCTAGGAGGCCCCAGACGCTGACCAGATTCTGAAGATGGGTGATTCGGACCTCGTCGAGGTCCGAATGGGCCCGGGCCAACTCGGGGAGGGTCGCCACCGGCCCGCTGCTCCCCGACCCCTACGTGTCGTCTCTCCGGCTGTTAATCAGCCGAAGCCGACGGGGTTGTGCCCGCCGTCGGCACCGATGTCTACGTAGGCGATCCGCTCGGCAGGTACCCCCACCCGGCGGCCTCGCACGTCGGTCAGCCACAGCACAGCACCGTCGCCGCCCACCGCCGACTCGACGTCGGCCACCAGGGCGTCCACGTCAGTGTCGTCGGCCAGTTCGACGGTGATCTCCTTGGGGGTGTTGGTGACCCCGATGCGTACGTCCACGTTCCGCTCCCGTTCCTTCGTTCCCTGACCGTCAGAGAACCTTGAGTTCCCTGTGCCGACGCTTCGTCGGCTTCATCTCCACGTCCAGCACCCGGGCCAGTTCCGCGAATACCGCGCCCACCTCAGTAGAGGGATCGGTGGCGACCGGGTGCCCTCGATCGGCACCGTCGCGCATGGCCGGCACCAGGGGTACCTGGCC
>DPMC01000298.1:10347-13160 GCA_003541675.1 Acidimicrobiaceae bacterium
GTGCCATCGTCGCCGGTGAACCACGACATGTTCTCGATGACCCCGTGGACCTTCAGGTTGACCTTGTCGGCCATGAAAGCCGCTCGCTGGGCCACTGTCTGGGCAACGGGTTGCGGAGTGGTCACCACGTACATCTCCGCAGTCGGCAGGAAGCCAGCCAACGAGATGGAGATGTCGCCGGTTCCCGGGGGGAGGTCAACCAGCAGGTAGTCGGGCTCATCCCAGTAGACGTCGGTCAGGAACTGCTCAAGCGCCTTGTGGAGCATCGGGCCCCGCCAAATGACCGGCTGGTCCTCCTCGGCAAAGAATCCCATGGAGATACAACGCACCCCGTGACCCTCCGGCGGGATAAGCATGTCGTCGATAACCGTCGGGGGCTGGTTGACGCCCAGCATCCGGGGAATGGAGAACCCCCACACGTCAGCATCCACGACGGCTACGTCACGGCCCCGACCTGCGAGGGCCACAGCCAGATTGGTGGTGACCGAGGACTTGCCCACGCCGCCCTTGCCCGAGGCGATGAGCAGCACCCTGGTCGACGAGTTGGCCTCGGCGAACGGCACGGCCCGTCCCTCGGAATGGCCGTAGGTCGAGTTCGTGCCGGCGGTCGCCGCCGGATCGCCGTGGAGTCGCTCACGCAGCTCAGCCAGTTCGGTCTCGGTCATCACGGTGAACTCGACCTCGGTGGCGCCCACGCCATCCAACGCTGTGACCGCATCACCGACCGACTGCTGAATCTCGGCCTTCATCGGACATCCGGGCACAGTCAGGGCTACCTGGACGGTGACCTGGGCGCCGGAGATACCGATCTCACGAACCATGCCGAGATCGACGATGCTGCGGCGGAGTTCAGGGTCCTGAACGGGCCGGAGGGCATCAACCACCTGGGGTTCGGTGACCGGCACGGGGCTCCTGTTCGAGGATCTGTCGAGGGACCGAACGCTGGTCGAGCGCACGGCCGACAAGTCCAAACGACCGCTGGCGGCCGTCTGGAGTGCCGGGATCGGTAGAATAACCGGGTGGACGGGCCCCCCCTCACGGCTACCGAGTTCTCTTCGGCGGTCACGGCGATCACCGGAGCATTCGGTGACCCGACTCGACGGGACATCTACCTGCACGTCCGTGAACGTGTCGACGAGGACGCGGGCGTCACTGCAACGGATACCGCTGCGGCCTTCAACCTCCATCCCAACGTGGCCCGCCACCACCTAGACAAGTTGGCCGCCGGCGGCTATCTGGAAATCGCCGTGGAACGCCCCGAGGGCGCATCGGCCGGCCGGCCCTCCAAGCACTACCGGGTGGCCGACGCCAGCTCCCCCCTTGAACTCCCGGTCCGTCAGGACGCCGTGCTGGTCAGCCTGCTGGGCCGTGCTCTGGCTCTCCTGCCCAGCGACCAGGCCGAGGAGATGGCCGAGGAGGTGGGCGCCGAGGTCGGTCGGAGCATGGCGGGCTCCCTCGGATCCGACGAGGCCCACCGGTCGTTGCGATCGGCCATGCAGGTGGTGGCCGAGGCCCTCACCGCCCACGGTTTCGCCGCTCGAGCTGAACGGTCGGGTGACAATCGTCTGAGGATCGTCTCCGAACACTGTCCGTTCGGCGGCGTACCGATCGACCATCCCGTGATCTGCGCGGTCGACCGGGGCCTGGTACGCGGAATGCTGGGCGCCCTGTATGGCGAGACGACTGCTGAGACGCGGTCGTCGCTGCCCATGGGTGATGCAGTGTGCGTCACCGACGTCTTAGCCTGACCCGCACCCTTCTTCAGGCCTCCGTGCGCACGCCCGTGACCCACCACTATCTAGATCGCGCGTCTACCTCGCCGGGCCGCCAGGAGGCCGTGGACCCAAAGAGAGCCACCCTGAGCAACGGCATCGGCGATCTCGGTCGCATTCACCACGAAGAGATGGTGGCCCGTCACGCCGCGGAGGAGACCCGAGAGCCCCTGGCCGCCATAGTCGGAGCCTGGAACCGGGAGGTCGTCTTCACCTCGAATGCCACCGGGGCCATGGACGTCGATGCCTACCGGTCGTTACGCCTGTTAGGCGACTGGTGTTCCACACAGGCCGATTTGGAAGCGGCGACCGCGGCGACGTCAGGCATCATGCGGGACCTCGGGGCACTCCGTCAGGATCCTCACGACCGGCCACACGACAAGCCATGACCATCCTCCTCATCCGTCACGGTTCGGCCGGCGATCCCTACCGATGGTCGGGTGACGACGTCGACCGACCGCTGGATGCTGCCGGGACCGACCAGGCCACCCGTCTAGCCGACCATGTAGACGGGCTGCTGGCCGGTCGGCCGCTGACCGAAATCCGCAGCAGCCGGGCCGTCCGGTGCCTTCAGACCGTCGGGCCGACCGCAGGCCGCCACGGCCTACTCCCGGAGACCGACCCTTCCCTGTTCGAGGGCGCTTCGTCCGCCATGACCGAACTGGTCCGGGGACACGCCAGAGCCGAGGACGCCGACCGACGGGTCGTAGTGCTTTGTAGCCACTCCGACGTCATCCCCGACGTGATCCGTGACGTGGTCTCCGACGGCGTCGGACTGAGCGGCGGAAGGGGCTGCGCGTACGCCTCGATCTGGGAACTGACGGTGGCCGACGGCGCCGTCGTTCACGCCCATTACCACGAGTAGCGGACCGGCTGTCTCGGGTCGGCAAGAGGCGCCCGGGCTGGGACTCAGCCGTCGAGCAGGCCCAACGAGATGAGGGAAGCCGTGAGATCGGCCGGGGGATCTTCCAGGGCGGCGAAGGCCCGGACATCTGCAGCCACCTGATCGGTGCGGGTAGGCACCGACATGCCCACTACGGC
>DPMC01000020.1 GCA_003541675.1 Acidimicrobiaceae bacterium
TTTCGGTGCCCCAGATGCCCACGAAGGACACAATCTCGCCCGGGTAGCCCCCGAGGTTGTGCACCAGTGCCCGGCTACGGGTGTCCAGCGTGGTCACAACACGATCAGCGGGCGCCTCGCCCCGCAGTTGGAGCCACGCCTCGTAATGCATGCGAAGTCCGCTGGCCCCCACCGGATGGCCAAAGCTCTTAAGCCCGCCGTCGGTGTTGACCGGTAGGTCCCCGTCGAGGGCGAACCGGCCGTCCAGCACGTCGCTCCAGCCCTCGCCTCGTTCGCTGAACCCGAGATCCTCCATGAGTATCAGTTCAGTCGGGGTGAAGCAGTCGTGCACCTCAGCCATGGCCAGTTCGGTCCGCGGATCAGTGATCCCTGCCTGGGCGTAGGCGTCATCGGCAGCCTCCGCGCACTCGGGCAGTGTGGTGAAGTCGAACGCCGGGTCCACGAGACCCGACCCGTTACCGGCCACCAGCGAGAGGGCCTTCACGTACAGCGGGGCATCGGTGTAGTCCGTCGCCCGCTCCGCGGGCACCACGACGGCTGCTGCCGCTCCGTCGGCTACACCGGCACAGTCGAACACCGACAGGCGACCGGCCACTGCGGCCATCTCGCAGATGGCCTCAGCCGACATTTCCCGTCGGAACTGGGCCAGATCGTTGCGAGCTCCGTTGAAGTGGTTCTTCTCGGCGATCTTGGCCACCACATAGCGAAGCTTTTCCTCGTCGACTCCGTAACGCTCGGCGTAGGCGGGCAGCATCAGGCTGAACATGGCCGCGGCGGTGAGGGTTCGATTGGTCCCGTCTGTGGGAATCGGGAAGGCGTTGAGGCCCTGGTAGCCGCCATCCTTGACCTTCTCGCCGCCAATGGCGACGGCCACGTCGTAGGCGCCCGACGCCACGGCGTAACAGGCCTGGCGTAGGGCTTCGGACCCCGTGGCGCAGTAGTTCTCCACCCGGGTGACCGGACGGTTCTCGAGGCGAAGCGGCATGGCCAGTGAGATGCCCGAGGCCGACGACTGCGACGTGCCGTACCAGTAGGCATCGACGTCGTCCTTGACTATGCCCGCCGAATTCAGGGCCAGGCCGTGGGCGTCGATGAGCAGGTCGTCCAACGAGCGGTCCCAGTGTTCGCGAAACGGAGTGCACCCCATCCCGACGATGGCCACCCGATCCAGGATCCCGTGTGATGCCATGTGCGCGCTCCTCTCCGCTGCGGGTCAGTCCCGAGCGGGCTGGGCCTTCCAGAAATAGTTGTGCAACCCATCGGCCGTGAACATCCGACGGAACGTCATCTCCACCCGGTCACCAATGGCCACCTCGGCTGGGTCGGCGTCGGTGAGTTCGATGGGCATGCGGCCGCCACCGTCAAAGTCGACCACTGCGAAAACCACCGGTGGGCTCTGTGAGTAGACGAGGTGGTCCACGGTGAAGGTGGCGATGGTGCCCGTGGCGTCGGCCATGGGAGCCGGGTCCATGTCGTCGACCGCTCCACCGGCGATGCCGACACGACTGGGCGGCAGGTGGGTGATTCCGGTGGTCCGGTCGGTTGCTCCGACGAAGCCGTGCTTCCAGTCGGTCCGCCGAAGGGAAGCTGCCGAGGAGGGTCGGTTGGGTTCGGGCCGGTTGGGGGGCTGGATCTCCAGCAAGCCCCGCCACGTCAGGTAGCGGGTGTAGGCGACGTCGGTCCGGTTGTCGACCTGAGCGGCCACCGATCGGGTCGGCCGGCCGGAGGCCAGCGCATCGGTGGTCCGAAATAACAAAACCTCGCACCCGTCGGCCAGTACCACGAGGGCAACCACGGCGCCGGCTTCGGCCCCGTCCAGCACGTCGGCTAGGAGGAGAGAGGGATGAGCAGCTCCAGCGTTTCCGACGGTATCCGCCCGGTCGTCAGCCACGGCCACGCCGAGGCCGGACGCGGCCTTCTTGGTGGCCCGACCATGCAATCCGGTGACCACGGCGATATCGACGTCATCGACGGTGAGACCGGTGGCGGCTAGGGCATCAGCCCAGGCCTTTCGTACGAGAGGTAGGTAGGCCTGCTCACCGAAACGGTCCTCCCAAGTACGCGAATGGGCGTTTCCCGGGGTTCGCCAGCGGTCGGTGAACTCACCGGTGGCCGTGGCCCCACCGAGGTACTCGGCCAGCAGCGGACCGTCGTCGGATGATCCGGTGAGGATGGCCGTCGCTGCGTCACCACCCCCGCCGTCCTCGGGGCCGGTCGGCAGGCCGATCCGGATATCGGAGGCCACGACCAGGGTCCGGCCCGGAGCAGTCAGGGCGGCACGCAGGGCGCCCACAGCGGAGCGCTGGGCGCCCCCGAAGTCCAATGCGGAGATCGTGGAGTCGAGTCGGAGGGCGGCGTGCATCACCGTGGCGTTGGTCTTGTCGGAATACGCCGGAGCAACCGTCGAAAACCAGAGAGCGTCCGGCGTTGTGTTGTCGAGCGCCCGCAGCGCCCGGCGGGCCGCCGCCACACCCATGGTCGTGGTGTCCTCGTCGAAGGAGGCGACGGCACGATGACCCCTACCACCCCCTGCTCCCATGACCGATGCGATCTCGGCCCGGTCGAGACGCCGGTACGGCACGTGGGCGCCGTAGGCAAGGATTCCTCTGGTCATGCTCATGCGTCTCCCCTCCGATACCGTACAGATCTGACGGACCGTCAGATTACCTTCCACAAGACCGGACGCCCCATGGACTTCGATTTCACCACCGAACAGGAGGCCTTCCGGGCCGAGGTCGAGGCCTTCCTCAACGCCAACGACGACCCCGACGTGTTTGACCCCACCAGAGAGAACATGGCCCAGATCGTCGACACGCCCAAACGCCGGGCCCTCATGAAGAAGATGGGCGAGCAGGGCTGGTTGGGCATCACCTGGCCGAAGGAATACGGCGGCCAGGAGGGCGAGGGCGTCTACGAGTACATCCTCAACGAGGCCCTCGCCGGGCGGGGTGGCCCCCAGATCGGCAAGGGCGTCGGAATCATCGGCAAAACCCTCATCGCCCACGGATCAGAATTCCTCAAGGAGGAGTTCCTCCCCAAGATCCTGGCCAACGAGGTGGAATTCGCCGTCGGCTACAGCGAGCCCGAGGCCGGCTCGGACGCGGCGGCCATGAAGCTCAAGGCCGTCGAGACCGAGGGAGGGTGGACCCTCAACGGCCAGAAGACCTGGACCACGTCGGCCCACTTCGCCGAGTGGTACTGGGTGGGCGCCCGCACCAACCCCGACGCCCCCAAGCACTCGGGCATCACCCTGTTCCTCGTGCCAATGGACCACCCCGGCATCACCGTGCAGGGCATCTGGACCATGGGCGACGAGCGCACCAACGACGTCTTCTTCGACGACGTATTCGTCCCCGACGAGTACGTAGTCGGTCAGCTCGACCACGGCTTCCAATACATCTCCCAGGCCCTCGACCTCGAGCGGTTCACCATGTTCACCTTCTCGCCGATCAAGCAGCGCCTCGACCTTTTGATTGACCACGTGCGCTCGGCCTGCCGCGACGGCCAGCCACTCAAGGACGATCCGAAGGTGCGTTCACGCATCGCCCGTCTGGCCACCACCGCCGAGGTGGCCCGGGGGATGGGCCTGCGGGTCGTCGACGCCTCAGTGAAGGCAGAGGCCAACGGTGGCGCACCGCCGACCATCGAGTCCTCGGAGTACAAGCTGTTCACCACCGAGTTCTCCAAGACGCTCGCCGACGCATCTATGGACCTAGGCGGTCCAGGCACCCAACTTCGGGTCGGCACCGAGGAAGCCCCCATGGCGGGGCGAGCCGAGTCGACCTACCGGTACACCGTGCTGGACACCATTGGCGGCGGCACCTCGGAGGTGCAGAAGAACATCATCACCCGCCGCGGCCTGGGCCTCCCCAAGAACTTCTAGCCCGACGGGCATCCAACCATGACGACCGACCGCCCTCTTCTCGACGGAATCACCGTGCTGGACCTCGCCTCGGTGGGGCCCGCGGTGCGCGCCTCCCGCTGGCTGGCCGACTGGGGTGCCGACATCATCAAGGTGGGGCCGGTTCCGCGTGACGCCGACGTGCAGATCAACCCACCGGCCTACGCCTACAGCGCACACCGGGGCATGCGCCGAGCCTTGCTGGACCTCAAGTCCGACGGAGGACGCGACGCCTTCTTGCAACTGGCCGCCCATGCCGATGTTGTCATCGAGAGCTTCCGGCCCGGCGTTGTCGACCGTCTGGGAATCGGCTACGAGGCCCTCTGCACCGTGAATCCCCGCATCGTGCTGTGCTCGACCACCGGCTTCGGCCAGACCGGCCCCCGGGCCCAGTGGGCGGGCCACGACCTCAACTATCTGGCCGTGGGTGGCTACCTCCACTGCTCGGGCCGTGGCAGCGACGGCAGCCCGGCACTTCCCGGTGCGACAGTGGCCGACAGCGCGGGCGGTGGCCTGCACGCGGTGGCCGCCATCTGTGCCGCACTGACCGCCCGGGCGACCACCGGCAAGGGCACCCACCTCGACGTGTCGATCGCCGACGGAGTCCTGTCGCTCATGTCGCTGGCCATCGACGAATACCTGGCCGACGGCACCGAGCCCGGACCCCGCCACGGCCTGCTCACCGGTCGCTACGCCTGGTACGACCTCTACGAATCCTCCGACGGCGGCTGGCTGGCCGTGGGCGCCATCGAGCCCCGCTTCTTCGCCAACTTGTGTCGCATCTTGGGCTGCGACCAGTGGGCCGGACTGCAGTACGACGACGATGCGGTCGATGCCATGCGGGCCGACTTCACGGGGGCCTTCGCCTCGCGCCCCCGCGATGAGTGGGTCGACCTCCTAGGGCCGGCCGACACGTGCGTCACCGCGGTGCTGGACGTACCCGAACTCCTAACCGACGAGCAATTCCGGGCCCGGGGGGCGTTCACCGAGGTCACCCACCCAACGGCCGGAACCATTGCCCAGGTGGCCGCCCCACTAGCCGGGCAGGTCGACGCTGCCGATCTACCCGTCTACGACATGGCCCTGCCGGCCACAGACGAGATCCTGGCCGCCGTCGGTGTGAGTGCCGACCGACTGGCCTCCTTGCGAGCCGAAGGAATAATTGCATGAGCACGGAACTGGCCCCGATCACCGAAGAGGTCACCGACCGGATCGGGCTCGTCCAGTACGAGGAAGAGGGCGGCTTCCCGGTCGAGCACGGCTACATCTGGACGACGTGCGCTGCCGTCGAGAACGGCAACCCGCTGTTCTGGGACGAGACGGTGGCCGACAACCTCACCGACGGACCGATCGCCCCGCCGACCATGCTGTCGGTCTGGTTCCGCCCCCACCACTGGTCGCCGGGCCGCACCGAACCAGCGGTCCCCCTGCAAGCCCACTTTGACCTGAAGGACGACCTCCACCTGCCCGAGGCCATCATCTCGTCGAACACCAACACGTTCCACGACCCGGTCCGCATTGGCGACCGGGTCCGGTCCCGCCAGATCCTCCGATCGGTCAGCGAACCCAAGACGACCCGACTGGGCCACGGTCGCTTCTGGACCATCGACGTGGAGTACCTGAACCAGGACGACACCCTGCTGGGCGTGGAGTCCTACACGGCCTTCGGCTACCGCCGCGCCGACGCCGAGAAAGGAGTCGGCTCGTGAACCGTCCCGTGACTCGACTGGTCCATGGTGACGTGGCGATCGGTGACACTCTGCCCGGTCTGGGCGTCGACGTGACGGCCACCACGGTCGTGCTCGGCGCACTGGCATCACGGGACTGGCGACCCATGCACCACGACCGTGACTTCGCCATTAACCGCAACGGCACGCAGGACATCTTCCTCAATACCCCGAATCAGGCAGCCTGGTTCGAGCGTTACGTGACCGACTGGACCGGGCCCACCGGCCGACTGGGCCGCATGACCTTCCGCATGAACACCTCGGTGTTCCCCGGCGATCACATGGTCTTCACGTCCACCGTCACCGGTACCGAGGTCGACGATGCCGGATGCGGCTGGGTCGACCTGGACGTGGCCCTCATGGTGGGCGAGGTGGCCGCCACCACGTGCGCCACCCGGGTGGCCCTCCCCCTCGACGAGAACGACAATCCCTGGGCTCGCCGTGGCGATGCCTGGCGACCCTAGGAGACCCGACCGTGGACCTCGCCTTCACCGACGAACAGGACATGCTGCGAAAGGCCGTGCGCAGCCTGTGCGCCGACGCCGCGGACTCGGTACGTGCCATGGAGAACGATCCGAAGGGCTTCGACGACGACTTCTGGCAGGGCCTAGCGGCCATGGGCCTGACCGGGCTCATGACCTCCGAAGCCCTCGGCGGCTCGGACATGGGGCTGTTGGACGCTGTGGTGGTCTACGAGGAACTGGGCCGCAGCCTCGTGCCCTCACCTCATCTGGCGTCGGCGGTAGTGGCCGCCGGCGTGCTGGCTACCGCCGGATCCGACGCCCAGCAGGCCGAATGGCTGCCCGCCATGGCCACTGGCGACGCCGTGCTGTCCCCGGCGTGGCTGGAGCCGGACAACAGCTCGGGCCCCAGCGGCGTCCAACTGACTGCGCAGGCCGACCCGACCAGAGGCGACGACCGGGAATTCGTCCTGACCGGCGTCAAGCGACACGTCCCCTTCGCCTCGTCGGCCGACCGACTGGTGGTTCTGGCCCGAACGGGAGACCGAAGCGAGGCGATCGACCTGTTCTTGGTGGATCCCACGGCCCCGGGCGTCACACTGACCCTCCAACCGACGGTGGCCGGCGACACCCAGTACCGGGTCGACCTCGACGGCGTCCGGGTGACGGCCGACGATCGGATCGGTGAGGCCGGTACCGGCTGGACCACCTGGTCGTCGGTCATGACCGACGCAATGGTTCTAGTGGCGGCCCAGGCAGTGGGCGCTGCCGAGGCCACCCACGCCCTGACCACGGAATACGCCAAAGAGCGACACCAGTTCGACAAGCCCATCGGCTCGTTTCAGGCCATCAGCCACTATCTGGCCGACGGCATCACGGCCATCGACGGTGCCCGGGTGCTGGTCCACCGGGCCGCTTGGACCCGCGACGAGGGGCGGGACGTGGCCTCGCTGGCCCCCATGGCCAAGCTGTTTGCCACCCAGGCCTGCCGGGACGTGACCGGTGTGGCCATCCAGGTGCACGGCGGTATGGGCTTCACCGTGGAGTGCGATGCCCAGCTGTACTTCCGCCGGGCAAAATCCTGGCAGCTGAACTGGTTCGACAACGACCACCTCGAGGACCTGATCGCTGCCGCCGTCCTCGACTGACCCGTCCCAGAAGATGTTGCTTCCGACTGGGGGCCGGCTGGAAGCAACCGGACGTGGATGCCCTAACGTCCGGACCCTGTCAGACGACCGGTCTGCGGAGGACGCCGGGGGGCACCATGGGAACGTCTTGGATCATCGAGGGCTCGGTCGATGACCGTTGGCCGATCAACACCCGGGGCAACGTCGGCGAGGTCTTCCCCGAGGTCCTAACTCCACTCTCGTACCGGCTGGGGGTGATCGCTGCAGAGAAGGCATGGCGTGATGCCTATGCCGAACTCGGAGTGGCCGTGAAGAGCGACTTCGCTGGCGACGACCCGGTGATCATCGGCCTCTACGGCGGCTACGCCTACCTCAACCTCTCCTACCTGCGAATCCTCGGCGTCCGGGCTCCCGGGTCGTCTCCGGAGGCCATCGATGTGGCTTTCTTCGGTGAAGGTGATCCCCCGCCCTACGAACCGAGGAAGGGCGACCGGAACCTCCGCTCCACGCTCCGGATCCTGAAGTCGGTGATGGGCGCTCTGGGCACGAAGGCCATGCCGTCAATGGTGGCCGAGAGTTACGCCCTGGCCGACGCCCACCGAGAGGCCTGTCCGCCACTCGACGCCTCTGACGAGGATCTGCTGGCCTACCTCCACGCCTTTCCCGCGGCCTTTGGTCCGGCCTTCAAGAACCACATGCTCTCATCGGGCCTAGCGTCAATCGTGGCCGGCTTTCTGGCTGATGCCTGTGCAGCGGCAGGTCAACCTGGCCTGGTGACCCACCTACTCGGGTCGGCAGGTGACGTGAAGTCGGCCGAGTACGCCCGCGACCTGTACGCCATTGCCCTGACGGTGCAGAACCAGCCCACGGTGGCCGCCGCCTTTGACGCCGGCGTGGCCGGGCTCCTTCAACGGTTGGACGGTTCTCGGGCCGGCGATTCCAACGTGGCTGACTTCCTCGAACGATTCGCCGCCTTCGTGGCCGACCATGGACACCGCGGCCCCAACGACTGGGAGCTCTCGTCGCGCAACTGGGAGAACACGCCGGAGATGGCCCTCGTGGCCATCGACCGCATGCGTCTGGCCGACCACGACCTGGACCCGGCGGCCCGCCTAGCCGACGACGGTGAGCGTCGCGCCGCAGCCATTGCCGTGGTCCGTCCCCACGTCAAGGGACTGGACCGGAAGAATTTCGACAAGGCGTTGGCTGCCACCGGCTGGTGGGCTCAGGCCCGCGAAGCCACCCGGGATCGGGCCATTCGCATCGGCGCCCCCACCAAGCAGGTGTACCGCGAACTCGTCCGTCGGGCTGCCAAGCGTGGAGGCGACCCGAATCCGGTGCGAGTCGCCCTGCTGGATCCACTCGACGAGCTCCCCGCCTACCTGGCCGATCCGGGAGCGTTCGCCAACCTGCTAGCCGAGCGGGGCGCCCTGTTCGACCGGTATGCGGCAGTCGAACCGCGCTTCTTCATCACCAGCCAAGACGAGGTGCCCACCATCGAGGAGCTCGAAGCCGACCAGGCCGCCCGAGCCGCCGACACCATCGCCGCTCCCGGTGATGTGCTCACCGGTGCATCGGGATGCCAGGGCGTGGCCCGGGGCCGGGCCCGCATCGTGATGGATCCGGCCGATGCCCTCGACCTCGAGCCAGGCGAAGTGTTGGTGGCCCCCATCACCGACCCGGCGTGGACTCCGCTGTTCCTGCCGTCGGCCGCCGTGGTGGTCGACGTAGGGGCGCTCATGAGCCACGCGGTAATCGTGTCGCGTGAACTGGGCATCCCGTGCGTGGTGTCCGTCGAAGGCGCCACCCGACGGATTCCTGACGGGGCGCTGGTCGAGGTGGACGGCACCGCCGGAACGGTCACCGTGCTCGACGGCTAACCCGGACCGTCAGCCGCTGACGCCGATCGGACAGGACACGCCGGTGCCACCAAGACCGCAGTAGCCCATGGGGTTCTTGGCTAGGTACTGCTGGTGGTATTCCTCGGCGTAGAAGAACTCGGATCGATCCACGATCCCGGTGACAATCTCGTCGTAACCAGCCTCGGCCAGCCGGGGGGCAAAGTCATTGCGGGTGGCCTCAGCGGTGGCCCGTTGGGTGGCGTCGGCCACGTGGATCTCGGACCGGTACTGAGTGCCCACGTCGTTGCCCTGTCGCATCAACTGGGTCGGATCGTGGTTCTCCCAGAACACCCGGAGCACACTGGTTAGGTCGATCGCCGCGGTCTCCCACGCCACCAGCACGACCTCGTTGTGTCCGGTGTAACCCGAGCAGACCTCTTCGTAGGTGGGGTTGGGGGTGTGGCCGCCGGCGTAACCCACCGCAGTGGTCCACACGCCGGGCGTGTCCCAGAACATGCGCTCAGCGCCCCAGAAGCAGCCCATTCCCACGATGACTGTCTCGATGCCGTCGACGAATGGGCCGACCAGGGGTCGCCCGTTCACGAAGTGGGCGGCTGGGACGGCCATGACATCGGGCCGACCGGGCAGCGCGTCGGCTGGATCCGGAATGGAAAGTGGCTTGTGTCCGAACATGGCGTGATCCTAGGACGGGCCCGGATCGACTCGAACCAGATCCGCTCCGACTCCCGGTCAGATGGTGAAGGCCAGGCGGGTGGCCATTTGGGTTCCCAGATCGACGTCGCCACCCACCGTCACCCGACCGTCGTCCAGTAGCGGCTGCGGATCGATCCGACCACCGGTGAGCGACAACCAGTCGTGTGACGACATGGCCAGGGTCACCGTCGGTTCGCCTTCCAGCTCGTCGACCACCGCCGCCCGTCCATCGACGGCCACCCGAATGGTGGCCTCGACCGGTCCGGTGAGGGTCACCTCGACCCGGCTCCCGTCGGGCGCTCCCGCCTTCTTGCCGATGACGAATCCGGCCGCAGTACTCACCTCGGCCACTGACATCTCGGCCGGCCGACCGGCAGTTCCCTGCGGGTGACCCAACGGCGCACGACAGTCCTCGAGGTGGAGCCACGAGTCGTAGACCCGAACGTGCATGAATCGTAGGTACGGCACCTCGCCTACCGGCGACCAGCCGACCTTCAGGATCTCCTCGTCGGACATGGCGTTCAGTTGATCGAGCCGTTCGGTCGAGATGGTCCGGAAGGCGTCCAGCACCTCGGCGCCCGACATCGACCGCATCGATTCCACCCACTGTTCGTTGCCCGCCGCGATGGCGTTCTTGAGGTGCTCGGTCGGGAACTCGACCTGGGGAGCCTGCTCGCCCCGGAGCATCCGCTCGGTTCCGATGATATGGGCCAGGTTGTCCTGGACGGTCCAGCCAGGACACCGGCTGGGCGTGGCCCAGTCGTCGGCCGACAAGCCCTCCGCCCAGTCGATCCACTCGTTCCAGATTTCGGCGAGTCCGCCGAGAATGTGGTCGCGGTCCAGCGTGATGTCCATGGAATCTCCGTTCGGGGGG
>DPMC01000060.1:0-250 GCA_003541675.1 Acidimicrobiaceae bacterium
GCAATCCCCCTCAGCCGTTCAACAGGGCGGCCACCACGTCGAGCACCGCGTCCTTGCCGTCGCCAAACAGCATCAACGTGCCGTCAGCGGCGAACAGCGGATTCGGAACCCCCGCGAAACCCGGACTGAGCGACCGTTTCACAACCACCACCGTCCGGGATTCATCGACATCCAGGATCGGCATTCCAGCGATCGGCGAGTCTGGATCGGTCCGGGCCGAAGGGTTCACCACGTCGTTGGCGCCGATCAC
>DPMC01000060.1:634-9454 GCA_003541675.1 Acidimicrobiaceae bacterium
GCGTTCGTAGTCGATCTCGGCCTCGGCCAGCAGGACGTTCATGTGGCCCGGCATCCGACCGGCCACCGGATGGATACCGAACACCACCTCTACACCGGAGTCGTTCAACGTCCGCATGAGGTCCCGGACAGCGTGCTGCGCCTGAGCCACGGCCAGGCCATAACCGGGGACGATGGCCACCCGCTCGGCCACCTCCAACAGCATCGCCACCTCCTCGGCAGACGTGGATATGACACGGTCGCCGTAGACGTCCGAGGCGTCGGGTGCCACCCCGCTGGCCGCCAGGGAGCCGAACACCACGTCGAACAGGGAACGGTTCATCGAGCGACACATGATCTGCGTGAGGACCAGCCCGCTGGCCCCGACGAGCGAACCGGCGACGATGAGCAGCGAGTTGTCAAGGACGAAGCCCGCCGTGGACGCCGCGACACCCGAACAGGAGTTCAGGAGGGCGATCACCACCGGCATGTCGGCCCCTCCGATGGCGATGGTGCCAAATACTCCCAATAGGGCCCCGGCGGCCACCAGTGCCCACATCCAGCCCTGATCGCCGGGCCGGGTGACCACCATCACCGAAGCCACTACTGCGACGATGACCATGGTGGCACGCAGCACGGCGAGGCCCGGGAAGGAACGCAGGCTCCCGATCTCCTGGAGTTTGGTGAAGGCCACCATCGACCCGGTGAGGGTGACGGCGCCGATCAACGCTGTCAGGGCGGCAGCCACAGCGAACTGGTCGTCCACCAAGCCCTGATCTCCCACCTCGACGAGCGAGGCCGTGGCGACCAGCACCGACGCACCTCCTCCGAACCCGTTGAACAGGGCAACGAGCTGTGGCATCGCCGTCATCCGGACCTTGACGGCCAGCACCATGCCGATTGCAGAACCCACGACAAGCCCGGCCAGAAGGACGCGGAAGTCGACGATAGACCGGTCGAGCAGGGTCGCCAGAACAGCGACCAGCATCCCCGAAGCGCCGAGAAGGTTTCCCCGGGGGGCGGTCCGCGGCCGTCCGAGAGACTTGAGGCCCAGAACGAAAAGCACCGCGGCGACCAGATAGGCCGCGGCGACCAGGTCGAGCCGGCTCATGACGGTTCCTCCCCAACCGACGGTCGACGCTTCGTCGATCGGGCCGAGAACATGGCCAGCATCCGCCCGGTAACGAGGAACCCACCCACGACGTTCACCGTGGCCAGGACGACGGCAACGAAGCCGAGCCACGTGGTCAATGCCGAGTGGTCGGTCCCCGCCGAGACCATGGCCCCGATCAGGGTGATGCCCGACACCGCGTTGGAGCCCGACATGAGGGGCGTGTGCAGGGTGGCCGGAACCTTGGTGATGAGTTCCAGGCCGAGGAAGACAGCCAGTACGAAAAGCGTGAGAGCGACCAGCAGGGTCATGTGTTTGCCTCCCCGCGACCCAACGCATCACGGACCACCGGGTGGACGATCTCGCCGCCGGTGGCTACCAGCATCCCGGCCAGCACCTCGTCGTCCGGGTCGACGAATGGTTCACCGTCTCTATCGAGCATCCGGACGAGGTTCACGAGGTTGGTGGCGAACATCCGGGACGCCGTCACCGCGGTACCAGTCGCCAGCTCGGAGGGCCCGAGGACGGTCACCCCGCCGAGAACCACATCTTCGTCGAGCCGGCTGACCGAACAGTTGCCGCCCCGCTGGACGGCTAGGTCAACGACCACCGATCCCGGACGCATGGTCTCAATCATGGCCTCGGTCACCAACAGCGGGCTCTGTCGACCGGGGATCTGGGCAGCGCCGATCACCACGTCGGCGTCGACCACGTGAGGCGCAAGGACCTCGTGGATCCGGACGGCATCGGGGACCCCTCCGTCGGCACCCACCGGTGGTTCGATCGAACGTCCACCCAGCGACCGGATCTGCTCCAAGGCCTCGGGACGGATGTCGAACCCCTCGACGATCGCACCTAGGCGCCGGGCCGTCGCCACCGCCTGAAGTCCGGCCACGCCGGCACCCAGCACCAGCACCCGGGCCGGGGGCACCGTTCCCGCCGCGGTCATGAGGAGGGGAAACATCCGGTACGAACGTGTAGCCGCCAGCACAACGGCCTGGAAGCCGGCCACGGTGGCCATCGACGACAGTACGTCGACAGCCTGGGCCCGAGTGCTGCGCGGAACAAGGTCCAGCGATATGGCCGTTGCCCCGGTGGTGGCCAGGGCCGTGACTCCCTCGGGTCGCCAGACCGGATCCAGCAGGCCGATCACGACGTGCCCCGGACCCAACAGACCGATCGTGGACAGATTCCCGGGGCCACCGATCGAGGTGACCAAACCGGTATCACCGACCACCGATCCCACATTGGACTCCACCAACGCGCCCGCCGAGCGGTAGTCCCCGTCAGCCATCCCGGCTCCATCGCCAGCACCCGCCTCGACCACAACCTCGTGACCGTCCGAGACCAGGGTCCCGACAGCCTCCGGGGTTAACGAGACACGGGTCTCGCCATCGCCCCGTTCTCGCAGCACCGCAATCCGCACGATCCCCTCCATCCGCGCCGGTCGGCGTCGATGGCGGATGGTAGCGCTCGTCGACTGGGCCGGTCACTCCCTGCCAGATCAGGACATGGGTCGGTTACGGACGTCAACGTCGACTGCATTGACCCATCCGGCGACCACGAACTCACCGACGACGGCCTGGGCGGAACTCAGTGTGTTGATTCCGAAAACAGGCAGAACCCCCTGCTGGGCAGGGGGTTCATTTGGAGCGGACGACGAGATTCGAACCCGCGACCCTCACCTTGGCAAGGTGATGCTCTACCAGCTGAGCTACGTCCGCGTCAGACCGAAACGATAGCGGTCGGGCGCTGCTTTGCGCCCCATGGGTCAGTCGTCGACTGTCGACCGGAGGTCGATCCGCATGGTCAGTACCCCATCGACAAGATCCGCTTCGGCGTCACCAACGATGCCGAAGTCCAACAAGTCGTTCTGGGCCTGGTCGATGAACCGCTGGCGCTCCTCGCCTCCCACCGGAGGAAGAGTTCGGGTTCGCACGGCGGCGGCCCGCTCCCGGAAACGCTGCAACATCGCGTCGACATCCAGCATCGGCTCGGTCATCGGGCTACCTCCTCGTTCTCGATCCGGATCTCGTCCTCGGCCGCCACCTGAAGCTCGTCCCGGTTCTGGTTGCGGACACCATTGACATTGGGGCGGGTCCTCCACCAGTAGGCCGCGGTCGACACGACCACAACCACACCAAGAACCCTCAACATGACCACCGCCTGGTCGATTCGTTCGCCGGCCGTCCGGCCCTCGTCGTCGACGTCGGGCGGCACGGTCTCGATGGTCGTGACCTGAGCGTCAGCGGGCAGGGCAAATGTCCCCAGCCACAGGCTGGCCAGAAACACCAGCGCCAGGACATGGGCGCGCCGATGCACCGCGATCAGGCCCCTTCTCCGCATACCTGAATCGTACTTCCGCTGCCTAGCACCGACAGTTCAGCGCTGGTGTCCGGGACACCACCAACTGGTTCGACCACCCACCGTGTCCCGTCGAAGGGGTTCCCCGTCCCGGGGACACGCCCCGCCGGGTCGGCGATGCTCAAAAAGGTCGCCCGTGTGGCTCCCACCCCGCCGAGCCATCTGGTCCAACGTGCGTCGGATCACCCGGTGGAGGTGCCGGGCCTCGTTGGGATCCAAGCCGCCCGACGCTCGGAGCGGCGACAGTCCGGCCCGCCACAGCACCTCGTCGACCAGCAGGTTCCCGAGGCCGGCCAGCCGCCCCTGGTCCAACAGCCGGGCCTTCAACGGCCCCCGCCCACCGGCCAACGCCATCCGCAACTGAACAACGCCTAGCGTCCACGCATCAGGACCGAGCAAACCGAGGTTGGGTTCCAGCTCGGCACCCCCAAGGCGTCGGGGGTCATCGATCCACAGTCGCCCTCCCCCGCGGAACCTCAGCCCGAACCGCTCCCATACGGGATTAGACCGCCGCCCTCCCCATTCCAGATACTCAATGGCCGCCCGACCATCGACCAGCAGTCGTCCGGTCATCCCGAACCGCAGGCCCAACGTCGGACCACCGGAATCCAACAACAGGACCTTTCCGTGCCGCCGGGCCGCGGTGATCCGCCGCCCGGTCAGGGCATCAGCCATCCCGGTCGGCGTGACCCCGCCCTTGAGGAACCAGTGATCTGGCGCCTCGACCGTGGCGATGGTCCGTCCGACCACCTGCTCAGCCAGGCGTCGATACGCCTCGACTTCGAGAATCTCCGGCACGATTCCTCCCGGCGGGCCCGCCTATTGGGGGTCTCGGGCGCCTGCCGCGTTAAGTCCACGGTCGAAGTCGTCCACCAGGTCATCGACGTGCTCCAGCCCACATGACACACGAACCGTCCCTTCCCCGATGTCTGATGTCTCGAGCTCTTCCGGCGTGAGGCTCACGTGTGTGGTGGTCGCTGAATGGCACACCAGGGTCTCTGGTCCACCCAACGACGTGGCCTGGCGGGCAATGGACGTGGCCTCCACGAATCGACGACCGGCATCGATGCCGCCCGCCAGGTCGAAGGTGAGCAGACCACCCATGGACTGCATCTGTCGGACAGCCAGTTCGTGCTGGGGATGGGAGGCAAGGCCCGGGTAGCGAACGCCCGCTACCTCGGGTCGGCCTTCGAGGAACTCGGCTAGGACCAGCGCCGTCTCGGACTGCTGCCGGAGCCGGGCACCGAGGGTCCGGACGCCCCGGTGGGCGTTGTAGGCGTCATACGGCGAGGCGTTGGCCCCGTGGAGGGTGGCAAACCCCCACAACCACGAGATGAGGTCCTGGGATCCGGCGATCACTCCGAGGGTGGCGTCGTTGTGACCGACAATGCCCTTGGTGGCGGAGTGGAGGACCAGATCTACCCCATGGTCCAGAGGTCGCTGGCCCAACGGCGTCGCGAACGTGGAATCAACCACGGTCAAGGCGTTGGCGATCAACCCGAGGTCGTCGAGGTCGACCAAGTCGAGACGGGGGTTGGACGGTGTCTCGGCGATCACCAGCATCGTCCGTCCGGGCACGACGGCCTCCGTGAAGGCCCCGGGCGTGGTGCCATCCACGAACGTAACGTCGATACCCATTCGGGGACACACCGTCTGAAGGAACAACTGGGTACCCGCATACAACTGACGTTGGGCCACCACGTGGTCACCCGACGAACAGATCCCGAGCACCACGGCACTGACTGCTCCCATGCCCGAAGCAAACGCCCGAGCGGCCTCCGCCCCCTCAAGATCGGCGATGGTCGACTCAAAGGCGTTGATGGTGGGATTCCCGTAGCGGCTGTAGAAGCGGTCGGGACCCATAGCGGTGGCCAGGCGACGCCCTTCGTCGACGCTGTCGAACGCGAAGGTCGACGTCGGGTATAGCACGGGAGCCAGAGACCCCTCCCCGGCGGGCCGGCCACCCAGAACGGCCGCCGTCTCGGGATGAAACCTTGCCGGCTGAGGCGCTTCCGGCTGTTCGGACTCGAGGCCCTGATCGTGGGTATCGGTCATGTGGATTCCACCTCCCGAAGGAATGTGTCGAGTAGCGATCCGATCTGCCGGGTGGCCAGCAGGAAACCGTCGTGACCATCGGGACTCTGGATCACATGGTGGACGCAGCGTCCACCAGCCTCCCGGATCGCGTCCCGTATGGCCGTCTGCTGACCGGTCGGATACAGGGTGTCGGAACTGATGCTGAGGGTCAACGCCGGCAGATGGGCCAGGCGCCTAACAGCATGGTCCATGCCACCACGGTCACGGGCGAGATCGTGGAGGTCCATGACCCGGTTCAGGACGAGGTAGCTGTTGGCGTCGAAGCGTCGCACCAACTTCTCACCTTGGTAGTCGAGGTACGACTCGACCTGGAAACGGTCCCACCGACCGAACAACGCACGAGGATTAACGAGATCCCGGGCGAACCGGTCGTCGAACACCTCCTTGCTGCGATACGTGATATGGGCCACCGCCCGGGCCAAGGCCAGGCCGGCGAACGGACCATCACCCGGTTCGGCTTCGTAGTAGTCGCCGCCACGGAACCGAGGATCGAGGGCCAGCGCCGTGCGTCCAACCGCGCTCCACGCCACCTGCTGGGCGCTAGCGGCCAACGCGGTGGCGATCGGCGAGAGGGCGCGCACCCGGTCCGGATACATCACACCCCACTCGAGGACCTGCATGCCGCCCATCGAGCCGCCGACCACGGCCAGCCAACGGTCGATGCCCAGATCGTCGGCCACCGCGGCCTGACATCGCACGATGTCCCGAGTGGTCACCGTGGGAAAGGTTGAACCGTATGGGCTACCGGTCGACGGATCGATAGTGGCCGGGCCGGTCGAACCCTGACAACCGCCGAGCGAGTTGACACACACCACGAAATGACGGTCAGTGTCGATGCCGCACCCCGGCCCGACCACGCCGTTCCACCACCCCTCGGTGGCATGACCGCCACCTGAGGCACCGTAGGCGTGGCTGTCGGCGGTCAGGGCGTGACAGATGAGGATGGCATTGTCGGCGGTCGGCGACAGTTCACCCCATGTTTCGTAGGCGACCTCGATGTCGGATAGGGCCTCGCCGCTCTCCAACGAAAGGGGCCGGCCTCCACCTACCGAGGTGAACCTCCGTCCGCCGACCGGATCTCCATGGCGCCATGCTCCAGTGACCGGAAGCCCGTCCGTGTAGGTGCGCGGATGCACCGGCAAAGCGCCTGGGAGGTCCACGGGCCGGAGAATGGGCGGCTCAAGGGTCGGGTCAACGGGGTATCCGTCGTCGCTCCTCGGTTTGTCCGTCATGGCGCCGTTCTCCAACAGGACCTTCCACGCGCTCGGCGCCGACAGCGTGACTCGAAAGCCAGCCGGCGGACACTTCGTTGCCCCTCTCAAGGCCACATCCCCACCGTCTCCGACGGGCGAGCACCTTGGGTGTCCGTCCCAGGTTGCCGGACCCGGCGAACCGGGCCTCTCGTGATGTCGTCGTACCAGTGTAGGCGGGGTGGCTCGCAAGGACGCCAATGCATTGATCTCGGCCAGTCGATGTCCGCCCGACGGCTCAGTGCCTCGCCGGGTGGCGGGACCACCACCAGTCCACGAGCGTGGCCGCCGCTTCCGGATCGACAACGCCGTAGGCCGCGACCATGACCCGACCGAACTCCCGCCACGTATCGGAACCCGCAGGTGCCCCGGAGGAACGGTGCAGCGTTCGGGCTAGCGCCGTCCCTTCGTTCCAGGCCCCAGCATCGGTCGGCAGCGGAAGGTCGGAGACCTGGGCGGCCGAGAGCCGGAGCCGACCAGAGGACCGGGCCGCCCCGAGGAATCGGCGGACGGCCAGGGCGGTGATTGACGGTGCCGACAACGCGGCCGCCAGTCGCCACAACACCTCGAGGTCGACCTCCCGGCTCCTACCGTCCGGCTCGACGACGATCAGCGGGGTGACGGGCACGAGATCACCCGTCTGGTCAACAACCACCTCGACCACGGCGGTCTGAGAAGCCACCAACAGCTTGGGTCGGCGACGCTCAGCGAACCATCGTCCAACCTCGGGATCACCGGCGGTCACGGCATCGAGATCAACCACCGGCGCCTGCCAACGGCGGCCGTCAAAACGGCAGGGCCGATCTCCCCAACGAAGGTGCAGGGGATCTACCGACCCCGTGGTCACCATCGACGGGCGCGGGTCATCCGGACCGGATCGCTCGACGACGCCGGCCACCAACCCGTAGAAGTGCTGCCGGAAACCCGCTGTTACCGCGCCCATGGTCCCGATGGAACCGCCCGTCGTAGTCCCGCCGTCGGACGGCACCCCCGGAGGTACACCGAGCACACTGGCCAGTACTCCGCCCCACGTCTCACCCACGGCGGGTTCCGGCGACCGGCCGGCGATGACTACCTCCCGATCCACGAACACCTCCACGGGTGTCTCGACGCGGGGGCTACGCCGGCAGGGAGACCGTTCGACCACCGGGGCACAGACCTCGGCATGGCCAGCGAACACCTCCGAGCGGTCCCACCAAATCCCGGCCAGCCGGGCCGTCGAGATGACGAGATCACGGACCGGTCCCGCATCACGGGCGGCCAGCACCGACTGGGGCTGGATCAGCACCATCCGTCCACCGTCGGCCAACAGGTCTAGACCGGCGGCCAGGAACAACCAGGCCACGTCGGTGTAGGCGGCGACCAGTCCCGGAAACCGATACCGGAGCCGTTCCCGGTCAGCGGCAGACACAACCGTGGACGCCCGGAGCTGGCCCAGAAACGGAGGATTGCCCACCACGGCATCGAACCCGGTGGTAGCACCTCCGCCGGGACATCCAGCCCAGACGTCACGACCGTGGTGGAGCGGATCGCCGACCACCACCCCCTCAACCTGACCGGGCTCGATGCCCGCCCACGTCGCCAGAAGGCGGCGGGTCACCTCAACCGATGTTGGGTCGATGTCGGCGCCAAACAGGTGGCGCCGAACCACGGTGGCCGGATCAGCAACCCCCTGATCTACTAGAAGCCGGCCGGCGGCCAGCAGAAACACCCCGGCCCCACACGCCGGGTCGGCCACAGTGCCGGCTGTTGAACCGTTCGTGGGAACGAGCGCGAGCGCTGTTAGTCGTTCGGCTATGTCAGATGGCGTGAAGAAAACACCACGCTCGCGACGGTCATCGACCCGCTGCAGGTCGGCCGCCAGGACGGCGGCCAGATCATCGACCTCGTGGGAGGTCAGGCTGCGTCGGCGGCCGGGTCCCACGCCATCAGGTCATCGAGCCGCTCGTCGTTGGAGTACACCTCGACGATCGGCTGCTTCATTCCGAGGCGGCGCAGCAGCTTGCGGACCTCGAGTTCC
>DPMC01000060.1:9708-10847 GCA_003541675.1 Acidimicrobiaceae bacterium
GTCGTTGGAGTACACCTCGACGATCGGCTGCTTCATTCCGAGGCGGCGTAGCAGCTTGCGGACCTCGAGTTCCTCGTTCCAGAGCACGAGGCTGACCACCACGCCGGACTCGCCGGCCCGGGCGGTCCGACCCGACCGGTGGAGGTATGTCTTGGCATCGGACGGCGGGTCGTAGTGGATCACCACATCGACATCATCCACGTGAATGCCGCGGGCAGCCACGTCGGTGGCAACCAGGCACTTGATCCTGCCGCCGGTGAAGTCCGCTAACGCCTTCTCACGCTGAGCCTGACGGAGATCGCCGTGAATCGGTGCGGCGTCCACCCCAGCGTCCACAAGCTTTGCAGCCAACTTGTCGGCACCCCACTTGGTACGGGAGAAGACGATCGTCCGCTTCGATGCCTCAATGATCCGAGCCGCCACCCGTATCCGGTCCATCTCGTGGACGGTGAGGAAGCGGTGCTCCATCTCGGCAACGGTGACCTCCCGCGACGCCACCTCGTGGGTCACCGGATCGGTCTGGTATCGGGCGATGAGCGCGCCGACCATACCGTCCAAGGTCGCTGAGAAGAGCAGCGTCTGGTGCTCTTTCTCGGCCCGCCGAAGGATCCATTCGACCTGGGGCATGAACCCCATGTCGGCCATGCGGTCGGCCTCGTCGATGACGACGCCGGCCAGGTCGACCACCGAAAGCTCCTCCTGCTGGATGAGGTCGATCATGCGACCCGGGGTGGCGACCACAAAGTCGACTCCACTGGTAAGCGCTGCAATCTGCTTCTCGATCGGGGTGCCGCCGTAGATGGCCTCGATACGAAGCCCACGAACCTCGGCCAGGGGCTCAAGATCTTTGCAGACCTGAACAGCCAACTCGCGAGTAGGCACAAGGACCAGGCCGGTAGGCCGCTTCGGGTTTCCTCGGGGCAGTCGCTGGATCAGCGGGATGCCGAAGGCCAGGGTCTTGCCCGAACCGGTCTTAGCCTTTCCGCAGACATCCCGTCCGGCGAGGCCGTCGGGGATGGTCAGCGACTGAATATCGAACGGGGTGGTTATGCCCCGCTCGGAGAGGACTTCGACCAGGTCCTGGTCAATGCCCAGATCGGCGAACTGGATCGTCATGGTGAACCTGTGCTTCCCGACGG
>DPMC01000210.1 GCA_003541675.1 Acidimicrobiaceae bacterium
ATTGCTACCCCGGACATGATGCCCACCGTCGGAAAGCTCGGTCGGGCCCTCGGACCGCGCGGGCTTATGCCCAACCCGAAGTCCGGCACGGTCACCGATGATGTGGCCAAGGCGGTCGGAGAGTTCAAGGGCGGCAAGGTGGAGTTCCGCACCGATAGGTACGGAAACGTCCACCTGCCGATCGGCAAGGTCAGCTTCGACGCCGCCGCGCTGGGCGCCAACCTGTTGGCGGCCCTCGACGAGATCGAGCGCCTGAAGCCGTCGTCGGCCAAGGGCCGGTACTTCAAGAAGGTGTCGATCTCGTCGACGATGGGCCCTGGGATCCGCATTGATCCGGGTCGCCTCACTGACTGATCCGGTTTTCCCGGCAACCCGGATCTCTGGGTAACGGGATCACTCCCCGGTGGGGGCACCGGCCGTCGCCGGTACCCTGACCGACACAATCGACACGCTCACCGAAGACCTCCGGGTTGCGCCACGGCGCAGAACGAGTCCCGATGCCCACCGGATCCGTCCGGCGCACCGATCGACCGCCCGAGCAGGGGAGACCTCCTGATCGGACCCGGGTTTGCCCGGGTCCCGGTCTGCGGTGTGCGGCCGACCATCGGGTCGGCATGACAGGACAACCGCAAACCGGGTGGGTACGGCAGCGCCGGCCCGACCGAATAGAACAGACGAGGAGGTGTGAGCGTGGGAGAAGCCCGATCCGAGAAGATCGCGGTGGTCGACGAGGTCCGAGAGAAGTTCTCGGCCAGCGATGCCGCGGTCCTGACCGAGTACCGGGGCCTTGATGTTCCGGCCATGGCCGAACTGCGTAGGGCCCTACGCGAGTCTGGCGGCGAATACAAGGTGTACAAGAACACCCTGGTGCGCTTCGCCGTCGAGGAGCTGGGCCTCGAGATTGACGACCTGTTGACCGGCCCGACGGCTATTGCCTTCGTGGGCGAGCAGGCCGACGGTTCCGCCGGCGATCCGGTAGGTGTAGCCAAGGCACTCAAGGAGTTTGCCGAGGCGAACGAGGCGCTGATCATCAAGGGTGGCCTGCTGGACGAGAAGCGGCTGACCGCCGAGGAGATCTCAGCACTGGCTGAAATCGCCCCGCGCGAGGTGCTACTGGCCCAGCTGGCCGGCGCCATGGCCGCCCCGATGCAGCAGTTCGCCGCTCTGCTTAAGGCACTGCCGCAGAACATGGCCTACGCACTACAGGCCCTTATAGAGCAGGGGGGTGCCCCGGGCGCTCCCACTGTGGACGAGACCGATGCGGCACCCGCCGCCGAGGAAACCGATGCTACTGACTCCTCCACGGAGGAGAAGGCAGCGGACGAAGGCACCGACACCGTCGGTGCACCTGTCAGCCAAGACGACAACGAAGAAGAGGAGTAATCATGGCGACGAAGGAAGAGATCCTGGACGCGATCGCCGGGATGACCGTGCTGGAACTTAGTGAGCTGCTGTCGGACTTCGAAGAGAAGTTCGGCGTGACCGCTGCGGCCCCGGTGGCCACGGCTGCTGCGGCCCCGGTCGGTGGCGACGCTGGTGGCGAGGAGGAGGAGAAGGACTCCTTCGACGTCGTCCTGACCGGCGCTGGCGACAAGAAGATCCAGGTCATCAAGGAGGTGCGTTCGTTGACCAACCTTGGTCTGAAGGACGCCAAGGACCTGGTCGATGGCGCTCCGGGGACTGTGCTGGAAGGCGCTACCAAGGAAGACGCCGAGAAGGCCAAGGAGGCCCTCGAGGCCGCCGGGGCCAGCATCGAGCTTAAGTAGCAACTCGTTAAGCGCCCCATTGTTGGGGCGTTCGTACGGACCCCGGGTCCCCGTCTTTGGACGAGGCCCGGGGTTCCGTTGTTTTCCATGGGTTACCTGTCGCTTCGGGTTGCCCGTCGGTTCCGTTCACCTCTCGATCGGGGACGGTCCTTGACCGGCACGCGCTGAACCCGTACCGTGCGCGTCAGATCAGCCCTATGGGGCTGGATGGTGCTGCCCCGCAGGGGTTGTGCCTGCCTGCGCGCGACCGTTAGGATCCCCAGTTGCCGTGGTCGCGCCCGCCATTCGTGCTGTTTTCTTGGCGTTCGTCGACGTGTCCACGGTGACCACCACGTCCGTTTCCCCTGGCCAGGAGTTCTAGGTGTCCTCTGCTCGCCCCCTCGTCCGGGACCGTTACTCGTTTGGCAACCTGGAGGAAGTCCTCCCGCTGCCCCACCTCATCGACATCCAGCGGAAGTCGTTCGAGTGGTTCAGCGCAGAAGGCGTTGCTGACACGTTTCGGGACCTCAGCCCCATCACCGACTTCAGCGAGACGCTCTCGTTGGAACTCGAGTTCGACCCGACGGATGAGGACCTGTGCCCGCCGCCGAAGTTCACGATCGAGGAATGCAAGGAGAGGGACATGACCTTCTCCGCGCCCATCTTCGTGCGCGCCGCTTTCAAGAACGAGAACACCGGTGAGATCAAGGAGCAGACGGTCTTCATGGGGGACTTCCCCCGCATGACCGAGAAGGGCACCTTCGTCATTAACGGCACCGAGCGTGTCGTGGTGTCCCAGCTCGTGCGTTCCCCTGGCGTCATTTTCCAGCCCGGTGACCGGTACCGGCTGCGAAATATGTCCAAGCACCAG
>DPMC01000300.1 GCA_003541675.1 Acidimicrobiaceae bacterium
CCGGATCAAGCTGTCGGAACTCTGTTACAAGTCGATCGCCGCGGATGCCACTGAGGACAAGAAGCACATCGACCTCTCGTCGGAGCCGCTGATCCTGGTGTGCGCCACCGGCCTGGTCGGTTCCACAGCCGATGACGTGGCCAAGGAGGTGGCCATCTACCGGGCGCATAAGGCGCTGCCAGTGGTGGTGGCCGACGCCGGCTCGTCGAGATTCGCCGATGCTCACGACGTGGTGTCGGTACCGCCGGTGCATCCCCGTCTGGCCTTCCTGCTGTCCACCATGGTCGGCCATCTGTTCGGCTACGAGGCGGCCCGGGCCATTGACGCTCAGGCCCACGTGCTGCGGTCCGCCCACGCGGCGATCGAGGCCGAGGCCGAGCGTCGCTTGGCCGGCGGGGCGGTCC
Organism: Acidimicrobiaceae bacterium; assembly: GCA_003541675.1. Lineage (GTDB taxonomy): Bacteria > Actinomycetota > Acidimicrobiia > Acidimicrobiales > MedAcidi-G1 > UBA9410. The sequence continues at coordinate 405 of DPMC01000300.1, forward strand.
AGGCGACGTCGGACGACCCGGGGACTGACTCCTCCGCCCCCGAGGCGTTACCCGATGCGTTGACCCCAGGCTTGGCCACCGAGTTGGACGCCGCCGCCGGTACCTTCGCCGACGAGTTGCGAAACGGGCGGCTCAACGGGCACCTCGAGGCGTCCACAGCGGTGCGCCTGTCGACGTTGTTTCGGTTTGCTCTGGGCGCCGTGCCGTTGGAGTCGTACCAGTTGGAGTTCGGTCGGGTCGGCACGCCGGCACTGGTGCTGGACGATCTGGCCGCAGCGTTGACCGTGGCAATCGAGGAGCTGACCAGACCCATCGACGCCATCAAGCATCAGGCAAAGACGGTGACCGTGGGCATCTCAAGGACTGACGAGACCCTGTTGGACGCCCGCTTGGCCCGTGAGGTGCTCGACGCCGGGGCGCCCCGTGATTCGCTCAGCTACCGGACACTTCGGGCACTGGTTGCCCTGGATCCGGCGGTGTCCGACGTCGCCGGCTACACCCGCTACCGGGTGGACGGCCTGGACGGGGCTTCGCCGACCGCGGCGATCGTGGACCGTGCTGGGGTGTCGACGGGAATCCGCTCGCGTACTGATAGGGACCCGGCCCTGCGGGGCACCAAGCATCGGGTGGCTGTGGATCGTGACGTCTTGGTGACCCGGGGTGCCCGCGACGACCGGATCATCGTGCTGGTGCCCGAGGTCAAGGACCGCGAGACGGTGGGTATCACCCTGCTGCACGTGGTGTTGCGCGAGCGCCTCACCCCGGACGTCCTGCGTGGCGTGCTGCAGGGCTATGGCAACCGCTATTCCGCGGTGCGTGACGCGGTTTGTGAGACTGAGCCCGACCTACGAGACGACTTGCTAGCCGAGGTGTCGGTGGTCGACCTGTTGACTGACCCGGTGTCGGACATTGCTGACCGACTGCGGGCCGACCGGCTCCGGGCCTGAGTCCGGCGCTCTACCGACCATGATCGGCATCGGAGTGGACCTAGTCGATATCGACCGGTTCCGAGGCTCGTTGGATCGCACGCCGTCGCTACGAGACCGGCTGTTCCGACCGGCTGAGCGGGCCTATGCCGATGCCCATGTGGACCCGGCCAGTCGCTACGCGGTGCGGTTCGCGGCCAAGGAGGCGACGCTCAAGGCTCTCGGTCTGGGTCTCGGCGGGATGGACATGTACGACATCGAGGTGGTGCGCGACGGGCTGGGGCCTCCTTCGATGGTGCTCCACGGTGAGTCAGCCGAGGTGGCCCGGCGGGCCGGCGTGAGCCGCTGGTTGGTCACCCTGAGCCACACTGACACTCTGGCCCAGGCGACCGTCGTCGCTCTCTGAGGAGTCGATCCGACGTGATCCCGGTGTGTACGCCGGATGAGATGGCCACCGTGGATGCCGCGGCAACTGAACCGCTAGAGGTCCTGATCGGACGGGCCGGTGCCGCAGTGGCCCGTGCCGTACTGGACGAGTTGGGTGGAGGATACGGACGGCGAGTGGCCGTGCTTGCCGGCAAGGGATCCAACGGCGCAGATGGCCGGGTGGCCGCCGGTCTGCTGGCCCGACGGGGGGTGCGGGCGACGGTCGTTGATGCTGCCGCAACCTCGGACCACCTACCGACCGCGGGGGATCACGCGGTGGACCTGGTAGTGGATGCCGCTTACGGCACCGGGCTTGGCCGCCCTTTTGATGCACCCGCCGTCGTCGCTCCGGTACTGGCCGTGGACCTCCCGTCGGGCCTCGACGGTCTGACCGGCGAGGCGCGGGGTCGGCCCCTAAGCGCTCGTCGGACCGTGACCTTTGCGGCCCTCAAGCCGGGCCTGTTGTTCGGTGACGGTCCGGCGCTGGCTGGACGGATCGAGGTGGTGGACCTGGGTCTCGACGTGTCGGGGGCGACGTCCTATCTGCTGACCGACGGCGACATCGCTGGCCTGGTGCCCCCACGTCCGGTCAACGCCCACAAGTGGCAGCGGGCCTGCTGGGTCATCGCTGGCTCATCGGGCATGAAGGGGGCCGCTGGTCTGGCCGCCACCGCGGCGCTGCGGGCCGGGGCGGGCTACGTCCGTCTGTCTGTACCCGGCGACGATGGCCCGGGTATTTCCGACGAGCTGGGTGTCCCGGCCGAGGTGGTACGGATGCCCGTCACCACTGGCCTGGGGCTAGATGGCCCCGAGGGCTTGGACGGGGACCGGTTCGCCTCGATGGTGGTCGGCCCGGGATTGGGGACCGCCCCCGAGGTGGCCGACGCAGTGCGACGGCTGGTGGCCTCGTCGGGCCCACCGCTGGTCATCGATGGTGATGGCCTGGCCGCCCTCACCGTCCCGGCCGGCGGTCGGGTGGCTACCGCGGGGAGGCCGCTGATCCTGACCCCGCATGACGGTGAGTTCACCCGTCTGGCCGGTGGGCCGCCTGGTTTGGACCGCATGGCTGCCGCCCGTGCCCTAGCTGCCGATACCGGCGCTGTGGTGCTCCTGAAGGGTCCGACCACGGTGGTCGCCGCCCCCGACGGCCAGGTTCGGTTCGCCGCGGCGGGCGACGCCCGCCTGGCTACCGCTGGGTCCGGTGATGTGCTGGCTGGGATCATCGGGGCCTTCCTTGCCCGTGGGGCCGCGCCGTTGGAGGCCGCGGCCGCCGCCGCCCATGTGCACGGACGCCTGGTCACCGGGCCGGGCATTGATGGCCCCCCGATGGCGGGTTCGTCCACCGGGGTGGCGGCGGGCGATCTTGCGGCGAGGCTGGTGTCCGTGCTGACCAACCTTTCCGTCGATGCCTCGGGAGGCGCAAGCTGATGCGTCCCACCTGGGTGTCGGTCGACTTGGACGCCGTGGGCCACAACGTGGCCGCCTTTGACGCCCTGGTGGGTGA
>DPMC01000180.1:0-17479 GCA_003541675.1 Acidimicrobiaceae bacterium
TGGGGTTAGAGGTCCTCAAACGGGAGGCAGGGATCTCGTTAGATGCGGTGTTCACGGTTGGCGCGTCCGTCAATCGGCCCGTAGCCTGTCGGGCAGACACGTGATCGGTGCGGGATTCGTCCCGACCCATCGGTCCAGTCCGATCGGCAGCCGAGCCGATCCCGCCGTCACCGACGGTGGACGGTCGTTCTTCGTCTGGCGTCTTTGTCCGATGAGGGGTCCGACCGTATTCCAGTAATCGACGGCATCTGGGCGCTCCCCTTCCTGACGACGCCCTTTCGATGCCAGCAGGAGACCATTTATGAAGCGTACGTTCCAGCCCAACACCAGGCGTCGAGCCAGGAAGCACGGCTTCCGGAAGCGGATGCAAACCCGCGCAGGAAGGGCCATCATTTCGGCCCGCCGCCAGAAGGGCCGCGCCCGATTGTCGGCTTGATCGGCCGGCTGCGTCGACGGGACGACTTTCGTCTACTCCGTCGCAATGGTCGCACGGTTCGCCGTGGACCATTGCGAATCGGCTTTCGAGCCAGCGGAGACCAGATGGACGGCCCGGGACCGAGGGTGGCCTACGCCATTCCTCGGACCGTCGGGCCGGCGGTCGTCCGGAACCGGATCCGCCGTCGCCTCAGGGCGATAGTGGTGGACCTCGACCGGCGCCCACAGGGTGTACCGGTCGGCGACTACCTGGTTCGGGTGTCACCTGGTGCTGCGGACTCGTCCTACGACGAGCTCCAGCGATATCTGACGGGTGCGATCGACGCACTAACCGAAGGCTAACGCTCCGACGTGTACGTACTTGACGGAACCTATCTATGAAAACATCCTCTGACCTCGGTGTTCTTACCCGAATTTTGCGATCTGCGGTACGTGGCTACCAGCGCGTCGTGGATGGTCGTCCCACTCCCTGTCGATTTGTCCCGACCTGTTCGAACTACGCCTTGGACGCCCTCGAGAGCCATGGGGCGATTCGTGGTTCCGTGTTGACCGTCGGGCGCCTCTGCCGGTGCCATCCGTGGGGTGGTACGGGCTTGGATCCCGTGCCCGGGCCATCTGACCGTCCCCATCCGTTTCATGGTTCCCGAGGATCCACATGTTCGACCTGATCGCCGCCGTTCTGTCCTGGTTCTACGGGCTCGTACCCAGTTACGGCCTGGCCATTGTCCTGCTGACCCTGGTGGTCATGCTGATCGTGACCCCTCTGACCCTTAAGGGCACGCGGTCGATGATCAAGATGCAGCACCTCCAGCCCGAGATGAAGAAGATCCAGACTCGGTATAAGGGCGACCGGGAGGTCATGAACCGGGAGATGATGGCCTTCTACCAGGCCAACAACATCAACCCGATGGGTGGCTGCCTGCCCATGTTGATCCAGGCGCCAGTGTTCATGGTCCTGTACAACGTGCTGCGGGGCATGACCAGGCGGTTGTCCGACATCGGGGACAGCGCGGGATGGGTGGCCGGACGGTTGGCCAACGGTTCAAATGCGGCATTGACCGGGGCGTCCAACGATCCTCAGGCCTTCTATCCGGCCTACGTCGACCCGAGTTCAGATCTCTTCATCGACCTGTCTAGTGAGACCGAAATGCTCTTCCTGGGCTTCGATCTCTCCCGATCAGCGGGAACGGCGTTGTCACAGAGCTTGACGTCGTCCCTCCCCTATCTGATCCTGATCCTGATCGTGTTCGCCAGCTCATGGATCCAGCAGCGACAGATCAGGGGTCGGAACCCCGATGCCACGGTGAATCCTCAGCAGCAGATGCTGATGAAGGTCATGCCGTTCTTCCTGCCGGTGATCTCGTTCAACTTGGATGCTGCGTTGGTCATGTACTTCGTGGTCTCCAACCTGTACCGGATCGCCCAGCAGGCCTACATCACCCAGACGTTGTACGGACCTGGGCGGGATCATCCAGAGGTTGTGGTTCCGACCAGTACTGAATCGACCAAGAAGTCCGGTGGCGGTAAGTCCGGCAGTGCCAAATCTGGTGCCAAGACCGGCGGCAAGCCCGGGAAAAGTACAGGTGGAAAGCCTGAAGATAGGCCCTCGACCAGCGGTTCTGTTCGATCAGGACGAACGACAGCCGGCAAGGTTGAGAATAGTTCTCAAAAGATCGACGATGGAGTGTCCTCTGAGGATGATTCCCGTTCAAGCAAGAAGCGTGCTCGGAAATCCAGGTCCTCGACTTCCCCGGCGAAGAAGAAGGCGAGTCGTCGCGGACGCAGCGATGCGTCTGATGACATCAAAACAACCGACAAGAGGCCGCCGGCCGGGCGGTCTGGTGGGGGTCGGACGACTCCTCCCGGAACAGCCCGTGCGCGCAGTGCCAAGAACAAGAAAAGGAGGAAGTGAGCCATGGAGTGGATTGAAACCACCGGTATCTCACTAGATGAAGCAAAGGAACGAGCCTTGGATCGGCTCGGTGTAGCTGAAGATGAACTCGAGGTGGAGGTGCTGGTCGAGGCCTCTCGGTCGATGTTTGGTTTGAAGAAGACCGAGGCCCGTCTCCGGGCTCGTGTTCGGCCGACCAGCCCCCGTCCCAAGGTGGAGCGACGTGATCGGAATCGGCGAAATGACCGCAGCGGCGGTCGGGGTCGTGGCGGTTCTGGCAAGGGCAGCGGGCGACAGAATGGCCAGTCCAAGGGCGGGGATCAGGATCGGATCCGGAGTACCACCCAGGGTGGTGATCGTCGGCAGGATCGTGATGACGAGCGTCAGGGCGAGGGTTCTCGTGGTGGCAATCGTCGCCGCAGGGGGGGCGAGGGTCGTGGCGATGGGCAAGGCCACTCGCAGCAGGAGTCAGTAACTTCGGAAAAGCGTGCGTCACGGGAGCCTGTGGGCGATTCTGGACGTGGACGGGACCGGGGTAGTGAGAGGAATGCCGATCGTCGAGGTCGGAATGGAGAGTCGGCGAAGTCGTCGACCGATGGAAACGGTCGTGGAAGCGACCGGGAGAGGACTGACGTGGAGTCCATGGATCTGCAGACGCAGGCACGAATCACTGAAGAGTTCGTCCAGGGACTCCTGGACCGGATGGGCCTCGAGGCTCGGGTGGCCAGCCGAATCGAAGAGGATCGCCTCACCGTCGAGGCTCAGGGCCTGAACCTTGGTCTGGCCATTGGCCAGCGAGGCGAAACGGTACGTGCCATCACCGAACTGTCACGGACCCTCGTACAGAGGAGTTCCGATGGTCAGGCGGATGGGTCTCTGACTGTCGACATCGGCGGGTACCGCGAGCGTCGTCGGACCTTCCTGGCGGACTTCGCTCGGAACCAGGGCGAGGCTGTGCTTGATGACGGTCGTCCCCGGGCGCTGGAGCCCATGGGAGCAGCGGATCGCAAGGTCGTGCATGACACCGTGGGAGAGATCGATGGCCTCGCCACCTTCTCTGAGGGCAGTGACGCTGATCGGCGAGTGGTGATCTCGCTGATCGACGGCTAACCATCGTCGAGAAAAGCCTCGACCAGGTCTTGGACGAGGCAGTCGCCGAGGGGTATCTCACTTCATCGGCGGCGTCCGAGGGGCCCGCGCACAGCGCGGGCTTCTTGGGTTTTCTGGATGGTGGTCTAGTGGTCCGGGAAGGTGACGGCCTTTCGATTCCAGAAATGGGAGACAGCGAGCTCGCTGTGGACCTCGGAACAGGGGGTGGCGTGCCCGGGCTGGTTCTGGCCACGCTTACGCCCTGGCGGTGGATTCTGGTTGACCGGGGAGATCGTCGTGCAACCTTTCTCCGATGGGCGGTTCGCCAGCTTGGACTGGAGGATCGAGTGGACGTGCTGTTGGCCGATGCCGTTGATATCGCCAGTGGCGAGCTTCGAGGTGCGGTGTCCCTGGTGACTGCCCGAGGGTTTGCTCCTCCCGGGTCCACAGCGGAATGTGCGGCCCCTCTCCTGGCTGAACAGGGAGTATTGGTGGTCAGTGAGCCTCCAGGGATCACTGGCGGGAGCGCTGAGGCACGTCGATGGCCGGCTGAGGGGTTGTCCAAGCTCGGATTGGAGGATCTCGGAGGCTGGACCAGCGATCAGGCGGCTGGACCAGCGGGTTACCGGGCCATGGTCCGAATCGGGGCTTGTCCAGATCGTTTTCCTCGGCGCTTCGCCCGGCAGATGGCGGATCCCCTGTTCTGAGAGCCACCTAGACGAGGGATGTTTCACGTGAAACATTTCGGAGTAAGCAGGTTGCTTGGGTCGACATTCCCCAGCCCACCGGGGAACAGTTGTTTCACGTGAAACATTCGGACGGTTGCGGCACGAAAACTCGTTCTAGAACGGGGCTTTCCACAAGGTCCTTGTCTTTTCCCACCGTTCTGGCCATGATGCCCGGGATGTCTCAAGAAACCCATCGCCCACGCATCATCGCCGTCGCAAACCAGAAGGGTGGGGTCGGAAAGACCACGACGACCATCAACCTCGGTGCGTCAATGGCTGAGGAGGGTAGAAAGGTACTGATAGTTGACCTGGATCCTCAGGCGAACGCCACCACAGGTGTCGGCGTGCCTTCTCGGGATCTCGAGCAGTCGATCTATGACGTGCTCTTGCAACAAGCGTCGGCGGCTGACTTGCGTTGTTCGACTGATACCCCCAACCTCGACCTACTCCCCTCCAGCCTGGCCCTCGCTGGGGCGGAAATCGAGCTGGTGGCGGCATTCAGTCGGGAGTACCGGCTGGAACGGGCGCTTGCGGAGATCGTCGACGACTACGACATCGTCTTGATCGACTGTCCACCGGCGCTAGGTCTCTTGACGATCAACGCCCTAGTAGCCGCTCGTGAAGTTCTGGTACCAATTCAGTGTGAGTACTATGCCCTCGAGGGTCTAGGACAGCTCATCGGCAACGTGGACCTGGTCAAGGCGAACCTCAATCCTGATCTTGAGGTGTCGACCATTGCGCTGGTGATGTACGACGCACGGACCAAACTCTCCGAACAGGTGGCGGACGAAGTTCGAACCTTCTTCGGCACCAAGGTATGTCGGCAGATAATTCCCCGATCGGTCCGGTTGTCCGAGGCGCCGTCTTTTGGCCAGCCCATCAACGTGTATGACCCGACCAGTCGTGGCGCCGTGGCGTATCGGGAATTGGCGCGTGAGGTCCTCAGCGGGCCGGTGAAGCCAACTTCTGGCCAAATTATTGATAACGATGAGAATGGTGAGTCGGAGGCCGGCTCAGAGGAGGTCCAGGCATGAAGAAGGGTGGATTGGGAAGAGGCCTTTCCGCACTGATTCCGGAAGGAGGGGCCACGAGCCTCCGGTCCGTTGGGACTCAGGCCGACCCGCCGATTGAAGGGGTGCCCCGGGGGGCGACCCCTTCTGCTCCCGGTGAGGCCACCGCAGCACCGTCGGTCCCCGTAGAGGCAAGTGGCGTTGCCGATGACCTGCATCTCGAAATGGTGGCCGTGTCAGCCATCGAGCCAAATCGCTACCAGCCTCGGCGCGTCTTCGATGACGAAAAGATGGCCGAACTGACGCTATCCATCCAGGAGATCGGTGTTCTCCAGCCGATTCTCGTGCGTCGGACCGAGGACGGCCTTGAACTGGTGGCTGGGGAGCGTCGCTGGCGAGCGGCTCGGCGGGCCGGGTTGTCGGCCATACCCGCGCTGGTCCGGGATGTTGGTGACCGGGACAGCCTCGAGCAGGCCATTGTCGAGAACGTCCACCGAGATGACCTCAATCCACTGGAGGAGGCCTCGGCCTTCCATCGTTTGATGGACGAATTCGGGCTTACACAGCACCAGGTGGCGGTTCGGGTGGGTCGTAGCCGACCTGCGGTGGCCAATGCGCTTCGGTTGCTCCATCTGCCCGACACCGTCCAGCAGATGATCATGGAGGGTCTCCTCACTGCTGGGCACGCTCGGACCCTGGCTGGGCTGGTTGACCATCACCTCTTGGAGCGTCTGGCCTCTCGAGTGGTCGACGACGGTCTCTCGGTTCGTCAGGTTGAGGATCTGGTTCGGGCCCTCGACAAGGTCGAAGAGCCGGTTGTGGATTCGACCGCGTATCCAGTACCTACGCCTGATGCGGCACTCCTGGAGGTCGAACGGATCCTCGGAGACCGGTTCGATACCAAGGTTCGGGTGGTTACGCGGGGTCGCAAGGGCCGGATAGTTGTCGAGTATGCCGATCGGGATGACTTACAGCGCTTGTTCGAGCTTTTGGGTGGCTGACCTGCACTGACATCTAGCACCCGGTGGATGGGATTAGACAGGACCCGCGGTTGGATCAGCCAGCCAGTCGGTAACGGCTGAAGCCAGACAGTCGGCGATCTCCGCGGTGGCGAGGACGATGGTGGACGCGGGTGCGAGGGTGCAGAGTACGGCTGGCATCCGCGTCTGACGGAGGATTGGTAGTCGTCGACCCGTACAGGTGGTGCTCACGATCTCATCGGTAGCTGCCTCTAGATGGATCCGTAGCGCCCGGTCCAGTGCATCGGCACAACGATGCGCCAGGCGGAGGCCCCCCTCGGAATGGAATCCGGCTGTGGAAAAGTAGTCTGTTCTGCATTGGGAATGATTCTCAAGACGGAGGCCAATGTAGGTTCCGGCGTCAAATTCGTTGGCAGTTTCCGCTTGTAGGGCCGCGTCGGGCTGATCCAACTCCAGAACATGGGCGCCACGGGCCCGAAGGATGCGGGTCAGTGCCCCGGCCAGAGCGGCGGTTCCACCAAATTCACCAATGGCGATTCGTTGGTCGACAAGATCGGGTCGACTTCGACGGAGACGGTCCAGCTCCCGCACCTGGGCCACTGGTTGTCGCCCTGCGGTCCGTCCTAGAAGGCGTCGGAGTCCGTCCACGGTAAGCGGCCCGGCGATTCCGTCCGCGGCGAGGCCGATGTTCCGTTGGAATTCAGACACTGCTGACGTGGTGTCCGGTCCGAGAATGCCGTCGATCCGGCCGGCGTCGAAACCTAGGCTTCCGAGGCGTAATTGCAGGTCAGCGACGTCATCGCCTCGGAACATTGGAGTGTGGAGGTAGAGGTGGCGGTCACCGAGGCGGTGGCCGGCCTCGACGAGGGCGGCATGCGTAGCGTCGTCGACCGTTCCGTGTTCGTCGAGGCCCCGCTCGGCCTGGAAGGCCAGCAGTGCCCTAGTGGTGTCGGGTCCGAATGAGCCGTCGACCACCTCGTGGTGATCGACGGGATGACCGACGTCGGCCAGACGGTGGTGAAGGTCGTGGATCGTTGGATCGTCTGATCCGGTCACGGTCGGGACCGGTCTCCGTGGTCGGTTGCAGCCGGTGGTCTGTGCGCCGAGTCGAGACCTAGAGGTGGGGGGCCAGTTCCTCGAGCAGTTGTGGCTTGCCCTTGGCTCCCACGATCCGAGTGGTCGGCTGACCATCAGCGAACAGGATCAGCGTCGGGATACTCATCACCTCGAAGCGTCGAGCCAGATCCGGTGCTTCGTCGACGTTTACCTTGGCGATCCGGATCGAGTTGCTCTGTTCGGTGGCGATCTCCTCCAGGATGGGGGCGATCGTCTTGCATGGGCCGCACCACTCAGCCCAGAAGTCGACCAGCACCGGTTCGGTGGCGGAGCCAATCGCCTCGTCGAACGTGGTTTCTGACAGGTTGGTGATGGCGCCGGCCATGGGGTCTCGCTTCCCTCGGGTCCCGGAGGACAAGTTGGTCGTTGCCTCTGCCATAGGTCGTCGATCGATGACGGTCAAGGAGAGGTTTCTCGAGGAGCGTAGGCCGTCGAGGGGTGATCAGTCGGTTCGGCTCTCCAGCCAACGCTCGGCATCGATGGCGGCCATGCATCCCGAGGCTGCAGCGGTGATGGCCTGCCGGTAGGTGTGGTCCTGGACGTCACCACAGGCGAACACGCCATCCACGTTGGTGGTCGAACGGTCCGCCCCGGTCACCAGGTAGCCCGCCTCGTCCATATCCAGAATTCCGTTGAACAGGTCGGTATTGGGGCGGTGGCCAATGGCAATGAACACACCGGTCACCGGTAGCACGCGCTTCTCGTCGGTCACCGTGTCCCGTAGGGCCAGGCCCTCGACCTTGGACTCTCCAAGGACGTCGTCGACCGTGGAGTTCCAGGCAAACTCGATTTTGGGATTGTCTAGGGCTCGCTGCTGCATGATCTTTGACGCCCGTAGCTCGTCGCGACGATGGACCAGCGTCACCTTGGAGGCGAACTTGGTGAGGAATCCGGCTTCTTCCAGCGCGGAGTCCCCGCCACCGACAACGGCGATTTCCTGATCACGGAAGAAGAAGCCGTCACAGGTGGCACACGTGGAGAGCCCATGTCCGATCAGCCGCTGCTCGGCTTCCAGCCCCAGCATGACCGACCGGGCTCCGGTCGAGACGATGACGGCATCGGCGGTGTGAGTGGGTTCATCAGCGTCGGGATCACCGATCCAGATTCGGAACGGCCGTTCGGCAAAGTCGACCCGGGAAACCTTGGCCGTCACGATCTCGGCACCGAACCGGGCGGCTTGGGCCCGCATGTCGCCCATGAGTTGGGGGCCCATCACCCCTTCTGGGAAGCCGGGAAAGTTCTCGACCTCGGTAGTGAGCATCAACTGACCACCGGGTTGGTCACTATTTGACGAAGGTTCGCCTTCGATGACCAGGGGAGCAAGGTCGGCTCTGGCTGCGTAAATGGCCGCGGTCAGGCCAGCGGGCCCGGATCCGATGATCACGACCTCGCGGTGGGACGGGACCTGTCCAGATATGGGTCCAGATACGGGTTCAGACACGGGTACTCCAGAAGGGAGAGAGATTTGGGATCAGGGACTTCGGCGGGACCAAAGGAGTCCGCCGAGTGCGCAGCAGGTGGCACCTAGGACGAGATGGGCTGACCAGCTTTCACCGGGAAGGACGACGTCAAGGAGGCGGAACAGGCCGATGCCGGCTAGGACGGTTGCAGCGACGGCACAACACACCATGACGAGTCCAAACACCAGAGCCCGAGCGAGGGTGATGATCGGCCGTGTGGTGACGTTTCGAACCTGGTCGACCACCTCGACGAACCGGTCGACGAGCGACGAGGCCCAATCGCCCCGAACGGGGGTCCCAGGGGTGGGGTCCTCCGTGGGGTGGGGGTCAACCGGCGTCATCATGGCGTCGAGCCTACCGATCACCTTCTGGGCCGCCGCCGGAGCTGACTGCAGATGACCAGTCCGGAACAGGGGAATGGGGCGGGAACAGGTCGATCAGGGACGGAGTGTGAAGCAGAGACCGACCACGCCGGGGCCTCCGTGACTGGCCACCACCGGTCCGATCACTCCCACCCGGATGATCGAGGGATCCACCAGGTCGGACAGCATGGTCACTAGATCGTCCACGTCGTCAGCCTGGGCATGCATGACGGACAGGGTCTCGATCTCGTCGACATGGTCGGCTACCCGGTCCCGCAACCACGCCAAGGACTTCTTCCGGGTGCGTTGGCGGCCGGCCTCCTCGACGATGCCGGAACTCACGTCGATGAGGGGCTTGATGGAGAGCATGCTCCCCAGCAGGGCCTGAGCGTTGCCGATTCGACCACCCTTCTTGAGATTTTCCAAGGTGTCGATAGCGGCGAACACCCGTGTGCGGTCCCGGATGTCTTCCGCGAGGGCCACTATCTCGTCTGCTGACGCGCCACTGGCAGCTGCGATGGCGGCCGCGAGGACCATGACGCCCTGTCCGGCGGTGACCGATCGGCTGTCCACGATGCGAACGTCGCCGTCTACCTCGCGGGCGCCTAGTTCCGAGGACTCCATGGTGGCCGACATCCCACTGGAGAGGTTGATGCACACGATGGCGTCGGCACCCTCGTCGAGGCGACGTTGGAATACTGCGGCGAATGCCCCGGGGGACGGTGCAGCGGTCTGGGGAAGCTCATCGGACGACGCCATGCGGCGGTAGAAGTCGTCGACGGACAATTCTTCGCGGTCCAGTTGGACGTCTTCGCCGAATCGGATGCTCAGCGGGACCAGGTCGATGCCGTGGGCTTCGATCTCGGCCTCGGTGAGGTCGCAGGCGCTGTCGGTGACGATGCGGACGGTCATGGGCTCTCTCCAAGTCTGGTGCGCGTCGAGCGTAGTCGGGCTGAGCGAACCCACCAGATGGCCAGGACGGCGAGTGCACCAACGAACAACGCCACACCGACGCCCGGGAGGCTGGTGGTACGCACCATGAGTTGTGTCGACCGGAGCTGGAGGAGTCGGGCATCGTCGGGGGATCGGACAGTGACCTGGAGTCGGGCGTCACCTGACGTCCTGGCCCGGACGGGCACGGCGATCCGGTTGCGACCGGGGACCAGCACGGCCTCGATGACGTCACCGTCGGGGAAGTCGATACGACCGTCGCTCTGGAGGACAAGCACCACCCGTGCATCGGTGTTCAGGCCGTTGTGAATGGTGAACGGCAGGTCGGCTCGGCGTGCCGTGAGTCGGACGCTCTGGTCCGATGGGGTGGTGAACGCGTCGAGGACACCGGACACCGTGGCGTACACGGCCGACAGGTATGCGCCCATCGCATCTCCGTCGAGTTCGGCAGCCGCGGTGACCTCTAGAAGGTCATTGAGAGCCGCGGCGTCGGGGTGGGGGCCACCCAACATGGCGGTGTAGGCCGCCACCGTGGTCTCGGCGAGACTCCGGTCGGTGGCCCGCCGGGAGACCGATATGACGGGGTCCGGCCAGAGCTCGTAATTGATGGCGGCCGCTGCATCGGCGGTCAACGACGCCTCGAACAAGTCTGGGAGCGACTGCAGATGGAGGAAGGGCGCATCCCTCAGAACTCCGAGGACCAGACCCAGAGTTAGGGCGTCGATGGTCAGGCCGTCGGGCACGGTAATGATGGCCGTTCGGGTCACCGTGGGGTCCGACCAGGCCAGCAGAGCTAGGTCGGCCACCAGTTGCTGGGCAGCGGATACCGATCCCCGGGGGTCGACCAGGTGTCGGGCCAGATCGGGATCAGATACCAGCGCCGGGTGGGCGACCCCGGCCGCATCAAGGAGTCGGGCGGGATGGGTGGAGCCGTGTGACGCGGTGATCGGACGGGGGTCAAGGTGATCAGCGGAGACGACGTGGTGGACGGTTCCCAGTCGGCTCAAAAGATCGAGGGTGGAGGGAACCGCGGTGGGTTCGAGTACGGCGACTGATCGGTCGGGGGCGGCGCCGAGGTGTTCGGTCAGGACCTGGTCGCCGTGGTCGAGCAGATCCCGGTGGACGTCGGAGCGTCCAGCTTGTCGCCATGCTTCTGGATCGGCGGTCACGAACGGCGATGACCGGAGGTGGAGGCCACCAGACTGCACGGCTGCCGCTAGTTGGGCCAAGAGGCGGGCGTGGGCCAGGTCATCAGAGTGGGCCAGACCGGCCATGGTGGCTGGCGGCAGACGCACGTCCACCGGTGCGCCGGGATGGTCGAGAACGGCGTTGGCCACCGCGCCGAGGTATCGCACCGTTGCCTCGTCCAGTTCGACCCGCCCGTCGGGGCGAAGCGGTGGCGGTCCGTCGATGTCCAGCGAGATCCCGACAAGGAGTGGTCGTTGGGCGGCCGCTTCGCCAGCGGGCACGATCGGGAGATGGACCACCGGGGTAACCAGTCGGTCCAATAGGTGGCCGTTGGCGGCCACCAGCTCGACGGTTAATGGGGAGACTTCGCCGGGTCGCGAGCGAAGGATCCCGTCAGGACCGACTGGCAGGGTGAGTGAGGCCACGCCGGCCGAGTTGATGACGTCGGAGACGTCGATGGTGAGGGTGGACTCCGGGACTCCGAGCACCGGGTCGTCCCGGAGGGCCAGGAGACCACGACGATCCACTGGGTGGTGGAGTCCAAGGCGGAGGTGGGAGCCGGTGGCATCTCCGGTGATCCTCAACTGGAGGGCCAGATCGCCATCGTCGTCGATCCATGGCGACTGTGCAATGAGACCGAGGCTGGCCGAGTCACCGTCGGCTCGCGCCTGTTCGGCCGTCGCCCCCGCGGATGCAGATACCAGCAGGGCTGCGAGCAGGACGGTCATAAGGACCTGCATCAGGACCTTCTGCCGACTGGTCGGCTGGAGGGGCTGTCCGAACCACCTCGTGGGGTTGGCCGAGGCGGCCGTGGTTATTCGTTGCCGGTTCATCTGACCGGATCTCCGGCCGGGTCGTCGATCACCCTGTGGAGGACGTCGAGGCCCCCCTCCCGTTCGGTGAATCCGTGACGGAGGTAGAGGGCACGGGCGCGGTCGTTGTCGGGCTGGGTGTTCACCCAGACCTCATGGGCCCCCGTCTGGCGCAGCCAGCAAAGTGCGTCGACGACCAGGGCCGAGCCGACGCCTCGGCCCTCGGCCGCCGGATCGACGGCCAGACGCTGGAGGAATCCGATGGTGGTCGTTCGTCCGGTGATGGCGTGACCGATCACCGTGGAACCCGTCCGTCGGTTGGCCCGCTGTCTGATCACGCGTCGACGATGAGATTCGGTGGCCTGCCCCACCTCGTCGAGGGCGGCCCTGTCGAATCGCCAGAAGGGCGAGAACGGGGCGAATGCTCGGTCATCCAGTTCTAGTACGGCGTCCTGGTCCCGTCGACGGGCGGGTCGGGTACGGGGACGACTGGGGGTACGTCCAGTCCAGCGTGATGTCCAGCGGGAGGATGGGTTCGTCGGGTCGACAGGTCGACCCATGAGTAGGAGGTGTTCCTGAGGGTCGAACCCACGTGCTGTGAACGATTGTTGGTCGATCGGTCCCAGCGCAGTGGTCATGATCTCCCGGACGCCCCGGGAGCCGAGGTACTCGATGAGGTCGGACACGTCGTCGGGACGTGGTGGTGGCCCGTCCACGGCCACTACCTGGGTGGTCCGGGTGTTGCCACGCCATGGACTCAGACGGATGACCGTGCCGCCGCTGGTCATGAACCGTTCGATACAGGGAACACCGGAACCCGGCAGCCCGACAGGCGGCTGGGCGACGCGACCCGAGGGGAAGGGTTCGTCGACGGAGGTTCGTTCGGTCCGGACGTCGATTCCGACAGGGTATGACTTGCCCGACTGGCCAGAGGGGTCGGAACCTCCGGGGGCACGGAGGTTACGCTCGCTAGATGTCGCTCCTCCTGGTGACCGACGAGCGGTTTCTGGACCACCGGGCGGGATCCCGTCACCCAGAGCAGCCTGCTCGCCTGACGGCCGTGTGGGAGGGGCTGGACGCCGCAGGCGTTGATGAGGCGGTCATCCGTCGTGCGCCGCGCCTGGCCGATGATGCGGACCTGATGGGCGTCCATCCGCCGGCGTACCTCGAGAAGCTGGCTGGGATCGATGCCGAGGGTGGTGGCCGGTGCGATCCCGACACGGTCATGGGCCCGAATTCCTGGATGGCAGCCCGACTAGCGGCCGGCGCGGGCCTGGTGGCGGTTGATGGGCTTCGTGCCGGTCACGCCGACCTGGCCTTCTGTGCGGTACGACCTCCAGGGCATCACGCCACGCCCGACCGGTCCATGGGGTTCTGTCTTCTCAACAACGTGGCGGTGGCCGCCTCCGCTCTGGCAGGAGTCGGTCAACGGGTGGCCATAGTCGACGTGGACGCCCACCACGGCAACGGCACCCAGGACGTCTTCTACGGTGATGACCAGGTGCTGTTCGTGTCGTGCCACCAGTGGCCGCTGTATCCGGGTACCGGCGCGGCCGACGAGGTCGGTACAGGTGCGGGAGTCGGCACCACGATCAACGTTCCCCTTCCCCCTGGCGCGGCCGGCGATGACTACCGCCACGTCATGGGGTCGGTGGTGGTTCCCGCCGTTGAGCGTTTTGCTCCTGATTGGCTGCTCGTCTCTGCAGGCTTCGACGCCCACCGGGCCGATCCGCTGACGGACATGGGTCTGACCTCGGCCGACTACGCAGACCTGGTCGTCGAACTGGTGGGGCTGGTCCCGACGGGCCGGGTGGTGTTGTTCCTGGAAGGCGGGTACGACCTTGGTGCACTCGCCGATTCGGCCGGGGCCACCGTGGCGGCCGTCGTCGGCATGGATTATCGGCCCGAACAGGCCACAGGTCGAGGGCGCGGCGGTGTAATCGGCGAGGTCGATTCCCTCGTGGTGGATCTGGTTCGACGCCACGGCTTGGAGGATTGAACGGTGGACGGGCTCTCCGCCATTCCTGATGGGACGTTTGACGACATCCGCGCTGCGGTGGCGCCAGTGGCCGGGCCATTCCACGCGGCCGGGCACGGTCTCTATCTAGTCGGCGGACTGGTCCGTGACCGGCTCCTGCGCGATGACCGGACGCCCGATCACGACCTGACCACTGACGCCACCCCTGACCGGATCCGGGAACTGGTGGCCGAAGTGGCTGATGCAGTGTGGTTGCAGGGCGAGCGGTTCGGCACGGTCGGACTGCGGGTGGGCGACGTCACCATGGAGATCACCACCCATCGAGCCGAGGCCTACTTGAGCGACTCCCGTAAGCCGGTGGTGCGATTCTCCAGCGAGCTGTTCGAGGACCTGGCTCGTCGGGATTTCACGGTCAACGCAATGGCTGTCGACGTAGCTGACGGAATGTTGCACGATCCGTTCGGTGGTCGCGCCGACCTGGAGACCCGGACCCTACGGACTCCGTTGGATCCGGTGGAGTCGTTTTCCGATGACCCGCTGCGAATGTTGCGGGCTGCCAGGTTCTTGTCCCGGTATGGGTTGACGCCTGCCGATGGTCTGGTGGACGCCGCTCGGGCCTTGGTGGATCGAATGGAGATAGTGGCGGGCGAGCGCATCCGCGACGAACTGTTCCGGTTGTTGCAGGTCGAGGATCCGACGGCCGGGTTCGCCCTGTTGGACGACATGGGCCTGCTGCCCGTCCTGCTGCCGGAGCTGGCGGCACTGACGCCGTCAGTTCGTGAAGTGCTCGAGCGTCGGGTGGCTGCGGCGGATCCTGGGGACGCGGTGCTCCGCCTCGGCCTTCTCATCCACGGTGCTGAGGGGCGGGAGTCCCTTAGGAGGTGCAGTGCGGCGTTCCGACTATCGGGGCGCGAGGCTGGCCGTATCGGAACCCTGCTGGATGGTGTCGAGATGTTGGCCGAATCGCCACCTGATGGGTCACCGTCGGATGAAGAGATCCGTCGATTGGTAGCACGTGTCGGAGACCAGCTGGACGAGGTGCTGACCTTCGCCGCTCTCGTCGGGTTGGGATCCGATGGCCCGACGTTGGGCCGCGCGGTGGCCCGGCTTCGGGGCTTGGGTGAACTCGACGATCTCGGACCAGGCATGGACGGGGCCACGGTGATGAGGCTGTTGAATCTGGAGGCAGGCCCCGGAGTGGGCGAGGTAATGGCCTGGCTGGGCGAACTTAGGCTCACCGAGGGACGCCTCGACGACGCCGAGATCCGACGCCGTCTGCTTGCCCACTGGGGGACTGGCGGCGGCTGATCATTGGTTTGGACAGCCTTTCGAGGGAAGCCCGTCGAACGGGTGTCCTAGGGTGACGATGTGACAGGTCGGCGAACCGGCGAGGCGAGACAGGTCAGAGAGGGCCTGCTCCCCGGACGACGCCCAGCCGACGTCGACTACCGCCTGGCTCGCCAGACGACCTTGAACGGTTGGCGACGTGGTTCGTTGGGACGAGACGTGTTGTGTGATGCCCAGCCCATGCTCCGCCGCAACGCCGTGGAGTGCGGCACGCCCACCTCGGAGATCTGTCCGGTGTGCGAGGACTATGAGGTGGCGCACGTGACCTACGTTTTCGGGCCCCGGCTGCCGGCCTTCGGGCGGTGTATCTCCACCCCGGGCGAGTTGGAACGGTTGGATGCCCGGAAGGCCCACCTCACCGGGTACGTGGTCGAGGTCTGTGCGGCCTGTGGGTGGAATCATCTGGTGCGGGTCACTTCCTTGGGCCGCGGCTGAACCCCCTCGGTTTTCTGGCAGCAGCGGCTGCGTGAAACCCGTCACTCACCACGACGCGGCCGGACCCTGTCTAGAAGCCCGCGCCAGAAGCCCTGTCACAGGCCCCTGCCATGATGTCTGCGTGGATGCGAACCGAAGGCCGGTAACCTGCTCTCGCCCTTGTGGATGCCGGTCAACTGGTGTCCACGGAGGCTCTGACAACCCGTTACCCCTGCCCCACCGTGGGGCCCCGGGCACGCCGTGGGCGATGTCCGAGACCAGAGGAGGTGAGTCCCCGCCATGCGGGTATACGAACTCATGATCATCTTCGACGGAGACCTCGAGGCTGAAGCCTTGGAGGCCAGCCTTTCGAAGGTCACCGCAAACATCGAATCTGAGGGTGGACGCATCGCGTCCCTCAAGGATTCCGAACCCTGGGGCCGTCGGCGATTTGCCTACCGGATCAACCACAAGTGGGAGGGCGTCTACGTCGTCCTCGACGTGGTGACCGATGCGGGCAACCTGGACTCCACGGATCGCATCCTCAGACTCGCGGACCGCAGTGAAGTGGTCCGTCACAAGATCATTCGCCTGCCCGATGCGGAGGTCGCACGACGCGGCCTCTTGGGTGAGGCGGAGCCGGCTGAGGCCGGTTGAGCACCGGAGAGAACAAATGGCATTCGACAACACTGTGACCATCGTGGGCAATGTGACCCGTGATCCCGAACTCCGGTTCACTCCGAGCGGCGCCCCCGTGTGCAACTTCGGCGTGGCCTGGAATATGAAGTCCAAGACCGGGGAGGACAGCGTCTCCTTCTTCGACGTCGCCTGCTGGCGTGACCTGGCTGAGAACGTGGCCGAGTCCATCACCAAGGGCATGCGCGTCGTCATCTACGGGCGACTCGATCAGCGCTCCTGGGAATCCC
Source organism: Acidimicrobiaceae bacterium (assembly GCA_003541675.1). GTDB lineage: Bacteria > Actinomycetota > Acidimicrobiia > Acidimicrobiales > MedAcidi-G1 > UBA9410. The sequence continues at coordinate 16,688 of DPMC01000180.1, forward strand.
AGGAGGGAGAGCGTCGCTCGAAGGTGGAACTGGTAGCCGATGAGGTGGCCCCTAGCCTCCGGTGGGCGACTGCCGAGGTGACCAAGACCGAGTTCCGCGGCGACGGTGGATCCGGCGCCCCGACCGGTGGTGGTGGCCAGACCGCTCCCACCCATCCGACCGATGAGGAGCCTTTCTGATGGCACGTCGTACCCCTCCCCGCCGATCCAAGCCCCGCGATGCGGGCAGGCGGGGCAAGAAGAAGATCAGCGCACTCGTCATCGGCAAGATCGAGTACGTCGATTACAAAGACACCGAGCTTCTCAAGAAGTTCGTATCGGAGCGGTCAAAGCTCAAGGCACGTCGGATCACCGGCAACACCGAGCAGCAGCAGCGTGAGGTCGCCCGGGCGGTCAAGAACGCCCGTGAGATGGCACTGATTCCCTATGCCAACCGCGTCACGACCCAGCGTCGTGAGCGTCGTAATGACGACCGGGGTGCCCGGGCCGATGGTCCGCCGCCGCGTCCGTCAGGTCCGCCGCCCGGCTCGGATGACGAGGCCGGTACCGACGAGACCGTTGAGGCGATTGACGAGGTGGTTGCCGTCGAGACGCTCGACGATGCGGTCGAGGCCGCGTCGGCGGTAGACGAGGAGACCCAGTCGTGAAGGTTCTCCTGCGTTCCGACGTGGATGGTCTGGGCCGGACCGGCGACATTGTCGACGTGGCTCGCGGCTATGCACGCAACTACCTGGTGCCCAAGGGCCTGGCCATTGAGGCCGTGGCCGGTGTGACCGCGCAGGCCGAGTCCATG
>DPMC01000180.1:17862-19499 GCA_003541675.1 Acidimicrobiaceae bacterium
GCCGCTCGGATCGCCGGCGTGGTGGTCCAGGTGACCGCCAAGGCCTCTGATGAGGGCCGTTTGTTCGGTTCGGTTGGCACTGTCGAGGTGGCTGAGGCTCTGACCGCGCAGGTCGGGCTCGAAGTCGATCGGCGGCAGCTCGCCGGTGAGGTAATCAAGGAGGTGGGCTCGTATGAGTTCACCGTTGCCCTCTATAGCGACGTGGCCGTTCCGGTCACCGTCGAGGTGCAGGCCGAGGTCTGATCCCCCGGTTATGACGAACGTCGGCCGGTCCGGGGAGAAGGCTCGGACCGGCCAGACGGTCGTCCACAGAAAGGCCCGGGTTTTCCCCGGTGAGTTACGGCGCGATGGGGAGAAGTTCGGTGCTTTTCCTTCTGGTTCCCCACAGGGCATCGCGTGCATGCTTGTCCCCATGGGTGGGGTGGCGATCGGCAGCGTGGCGTGAACGCTCCGTCGTCTGAAATTCCGGAGCCCTCGGAACGCCCGGAAGAAGCACCGGACCAGTCGCCGGATGCGACTGATCTGCAGTCCGATCCCCTCGTGGCGTCGCCTACCCTCGAACCGCCGCCGGCCCTCGGTGAGCCGCCGCCCATCGAACCCCCCGAGTACGACGAGCCACCGCGCTGGGAGCCCTCCTCGGCGGGATCCTGGAGTGGATCGCGATCTGGAGACCAGTCCCAGAATCGTCGAGCCAGCGGATCGTTGGCCTCGCGTGTTCCACCACACAACCTCGATGCCGAGGCTTCCCTCTTGGGGGCCATGCTCCTCTCGCGCGACGCCATTGCCGATGCACTCGAGGTAGTGGCTGCTGAGCACTTCTACAAGCCGTCCCACTCGCATGTCTTCGAGGCCATCTGTGGTCTCTATTCCTCAGGAGAACCAGCCGACTCGGTCACGGTGGCCGAAGCCCTCACCCGATCGGGACTGCTCGAACAGATGGGCGGGACGGGACTCCTCCTAGAACTCCAGGCTTCGACCCCGGCCACCTCAAGTGCATCCAAGTACGCCCGCATCATCCAGGAGCACGCCACCCTTCGTGGACTAATCGGAGCAGCCAACGAGATCGCGGAAATCGGCTACGGCCGCCCCGACGACGTGGTCAAGGCCGTGGACGAAGCGGAGAACCTCGTCTTCCAGGTGGGGCAGGGTCGGGTCACTGACTCGATGGCCCAGATGCGTGACGTCCTGAGCGCCAACCTTGATCGGTTGGAGGACCTGTACGAGCGGGGTGAGGAGATCACCGGCACACCCAGCGGCTACGACGATCTGGATCGGCTGTTGTCCGGCCTCCAGGACGAGACGTTGACCATTGTCGGGGCGCGGCCGGCCATGGGCAAGACCTCGTTCGCCCTGGGTATCGCCGCTCACGTCGGTATCCGCAAGGCGCTTCCGGCCGTGGTGTTCTCGCTCGAGATGAGTCAGTTGGAGCTCAGCCAGCGGATTCTCTGCTCAGAAGCCCGGGTCGACGCGACGAACATCCGCAACGGACAGCTTTCTGCCGAGGACTGGACGAAGATCAACCGCGCCACCGGAAAGCTGGGCGACGCGCATATCTGGATCGACGACAACCCCAATATCTCTGTGATGGAGATCCGGGCCAAGGCGAGGCGTCTCAAGAGCCGGGTCGGCAATCTGGG
>DPMC01000180.1:19895-22529 GCA_003541675.1 Acidimicrobiaceae bacterium
GAGGTTGCCGAGATCAGCCGTGGACTCAAGATCCTGGCCCGTGAGTTGCAGTGCCCGGTGATCGGGTTATCCCAGCTCTCCCGTGGTCTCGAAGCCCGCCAGGACAAGCGCCCGATGCTGGCTGACCTGCGTGAGTCGGGTTCGATCGAACAGGACGCCGACGTGGTGATCTTCCTGTACCGCGATGAGATGTACAACCCGGACACGGCCGATGTGGGACTGTCCGAGGTCATCGTTGCCAAGCACCGCAACGGCCCGACCGGCACGGTCCGGCTGGCATGGCTTCCCAGGTACACGCGCTTTGCCAACATGTCCCGAGCCGGGTAACCGCGTGTTCCTGGGCGAAAACCTGTTGAGCTGGCTGCTGTTGGCCCTCGGCGCGGCAATGGCCGTCGGTAACGCCATGGCTTTAATCCGGCCACCAGCCGGACGTGAAGAGGGCGACTTGGAGCGGGCGCCGTTGTGGCGCAGCCTGCTCTACATCGTCCTGGGTACGGCCGCCGCCCTATGGGCCGTGGCCACGCTCGCTGGCTGAACCACCGTGACGGTTGCCAACGGCTCCGGCCGGTCGTCGGCCCGGTCCACTACCGTCCGGGCCGGAGGCGATGGCGATGGCTGAAACGGAGACGACCATGGGATTGGATCAGGGGCTGGTGGAAGCCTGTGGACTTGAGCCGGGATACACCTGCGAATGGATCTGGGATACCACCGGCAACGAGGCGCTTGCTTCGCTCGTCGACTGGCTGATCGAGCGACCCTTGAAGGTCGTGGTGATCTTGATCGGCGCGTTGATAGTCAACCGACTGGTCAAGCGGGCCATCGACCGTATGGTCAATCGCCTGGTCGAGACCCGCACCCAGGAGGAGACCGTGGCCGAGGACTCGGCGTCGGCCACACTGTCCCGTCTCGGCCGTCGGGCACGCGGAAAGCTGACCAAGATCCATGAACAGGCCGAGCGGTCCCGCCAGCGGGCCATGACCCTCGGTGCGGTGCTCCGAAGCCTCGCCGGCTTCTCGGTGTACGCCCTGGCGTTCATGGTGGCTCTCGGTGAGTTGGGTCTTGACCTAGGTCCGTTGATCGCCGGCGCGGGCATCGTCGGCCTGGCCGTGGGCTTTGGCGCCCAGTCACTGGTCGCCGACTTCATCGCCGGGATCTTCATCATCATCGAGGACCAGTACGGAGTCGGCGACTACGTCGACGTGGGTGCCGCATCAGGGACCGTCGAGCGGGTCACCTTGCGAACCACGGTGCTGCGAGACGTCCACGGGGCGCTCTGGGTGGTGCCCAACGGCGAGATCCGCCGAGTAGGCAATTCGTCGCAACTCTGGGCCCGCACGGTGCTCGACGTCGACGTGGCCTACAACACCGACATCGACCTAGCGGCCAGCGTCATCAAGGAGGTGGCCGACAGCGTTTGGCGAGAGGAACTCGAGTCGGCGACCATCATCGAGGAGCCAGAGATCTGGGGCGTGCAGAATTTCGGAGCCGACGCCATCTCCATCCGCCTCGCCGTCAAAACCGAGCCGGGCGAACAGTGGGCCACCGGTCGTCTTATTCGGGCTCGCCTGAAGAAGGCATTCGACACCAACGGAATCGAGATTCCGTTCCCTCAGCGGACCGTCTGGGTCAACCAGGTGTCGGAGGGACCGGCGGCAGCCGTCGAAACCACCCAGATCCGTGACGACCTGCTAGAGAACCGCTCAGGGAGCGACGGCGAGGAGTAACGGCCTGCCGTCAGGATCTCTGTTGGGCGGGATCCCCGGCGGGCGGGACCTTGGAGATTAGGAGTCGGAGCGGTCGATGGCCCGCTGGTCGGTACCCAGGTAGCTGGCCAACACCTGTGGATCGTTTCGCACCTCATCGGGAGTGCCCTGTGCGATGACCTGTCCGGCCTCCAGGCAGTAGACCCGGTCCGAGAGGGCCATAATCATGGGCATGTCGTGTTCGATCACGATCAAGGTGGCGTTCAGTTCCTGCTGGATCTGCTTTAGCAGTGGTCCGAATGCCTCGGTCTCCCGCTGGGCAATGCCGGCGGTTGGTTCGTCCAGACAGAGAACCTGTGCATCGAGCGCCAGTAGACCGGCCAGTTCCACGATGCGTCGGGTTCCCGTCGAGAGGTCGGCCACGAAAGCATCGGAGTAGCGGCCAAGGCCCAGAAAGCCGATCAGGTCGTCGGCGTCGGACCGTTTGGACCGTTCGGCCCGGGTGGCCGAGGGAAGGTGGAGGGCGGTCGACAACAGACCGGTACGTCCTCGTGCCTCGAGGGCGACCTGCACGGTCTCGCGAACGGTGAGGTCGGGGAACAGGCGGGCTGCCTGAAAGGTTCGTCCCAGACCCAGACGCGCCCGGTTGGCCGAGTTCATTTGTGAGGCATCCCGGCAGAGGATCTCGATGGTGCCCTCGGACGGGGCGAATCCACCGATGGCGTTCATGAGCGTCGACTTGCCGGCGCCGTTGGTACCGATAAGGCCCACGACCTCGCCTGGTTGGGCGAACATGGAGGCCTTGTCCACCGCCCGGAGACCACCGAAGGTCACCGATACGTCGGTGACCGCGAGAGCCGGGCCGGTCAGCACCGGACGTGTGGTGGTTCGGCTGGATACCACCGCCGGGGGTACCGTCGCCCGCTCCGTG
>DPMC01000191.1:0-343 GCA_003541675.1 Acidimicrobiaceae bacterium
GTTGTCGCCGGGCATGCACATCTCGGTACCGGCGGGCAGTTCGATCATGCCGGTCACGTCAGTGGTCCGGAAGTAGAACTGCGGGCGGTAGTTGGAGAAGAACGGCTTGTGACGACCACCCTCCTCCTTGGTCAGCACGTACACCTCGGCCTCGAACTGGGTGTGGGGAGTGATCGAACCGGGCTTGGCCAGAACCTGACCGCGCTGGACCTCCTCCTTGTCGATGCCACGCAGGAGGGCGCCGATGTTGTCGCCGGCCTCACCCTGATCGAGCAACTTGCGGAACATCTCGACGCCGGTACAGGTCGTCGTCTGGGTGTCCTTGAGGCCGATGATCTCGATG
>DPMC01000191.1:710-2658 GCA_003541675.1 Acidimicrobiaceae bacterium
CCGGTCACCACGGTGCCTCGGCCGGTGATCGAGAACACGTCCTCGATCGGCATCAGGAAGGGCTTGTCGATGTCACGCTCGGGCTGGGGGATGTACTCGTCCACCTGGGCCATCAGGTCAACGATCTGGTCGGCGGCGTCGCTGTCGCCCTCGAGGGCCTTGAGCGCCGAAACCCGCACGATCGGGGTGTCGTCACCCGGGAAGTCGTACTCGCCAAGGAGCTCGCGCACCTCCATCTCGACCAGCTCGAGTAGCTCCTCGTCGTCGACCATGTCGCACTTGTTCAGCGCCACGATGATCTTGGGCACGCCGACCTGGCGGGCCAGGAGCACGTGCTCACGGGTCTGGGGCATCGGGCCGTCAGCGGCCGACACCACGAGGATCGCACCGTCGACCTGAGCGGCGCCTGTGATCATGTTCTTGATGTAATCCGCGTGACCCGGCATGTCGACGTGGGCGTAGTGCCGGTTCTCGGTCTCATACTCGACGTGGCTCACGTTGATCGTGATGCCGCGCTCCCGCTCCTCGGGTGCCTTGTCGATGTCCGCGAACTCGGTGAAATTGGTGGAGTTGGGATCACGATCCGACAGGACCTTGGTGATCGCCGCGGTCAGCGTGGTCTTGCCATGGTCAATGTGACCCATGGTGCCCACGTTTACGTGGGGCTTGTTTCGCTCGAATTGGGCCTTGGCCATTTCGCTTCTTCCTCGGTTCTCTTATTTCTCTGTGGACTGGACTTGCTGGTGGAGAGGGTTGGGCAGGTCACTCACCGTGGATTCGGCGGGTGATCTCCTCCTGTACGGACCCGGGCGTCTGCTGGTAGGAGTCAAACTGCATCGTGTACGTCGCACGCCCCTGAGTGCGTGACCGCAGGTCGGTAGCGTATCCGAACATCTCCGACAGCGGCACCAGTGCACTGACCACCTGGTTGGCCCCACGGGCTTCCATCTGGCCCACTCGACCACGTCGGGAGTTCAGGTCGCCGACCACGTCACCCATGTAATCCTCGGGCGTCACGACCTCGACCGACATCACGGGCTCGAGCAGTACCGGCTTGGCCATACGCATGGCCTCACGAAACCACGCCTGGGCGGCGATCTTGAACGCCATCTCCGAGGAGTCCACGTCGTGAGCCTTGCCATCGTTCAGGCTGACTTTGAGGCCCAGCACCTGGAAGCCGGCTAGCGGGCCGTTCGTGGTGGCCAACTTGACGCCGGCATCCACCGACGGGATGTACTCCTTGGGAATACGACCACCGGAGACGTTGTCCTCGAAGAGGTAGTCCTCTTCTTCGTTCTCGTAGGGCTCGAGGCTGGCCACGATCTCAGCAAACTGGCCGGAACCACCGGTCTGCTTCTTGTGGGTGTAGCGGTAGTCGAGAACCGGCTTGGTGATCGTCTCGCGGTAGGCCACCTGGGGCTTGCCCACGTTGGCGTCCACCCGGAACTCGCGGAGCATGCGGTCGACCAGCACCTCGAGGTGTAGCTCGCCCATGCCGCCGATGATCGTCTGGCCCGTCTCCTCGTCGCTTCGGACGGTGAAGGTGGGATCCTCCTCGGACAGGGAGAAGAGGGCCTTGCTCATCTTGTCCTGGTCTGCCTTGGAGCGGGGCTCGACGGCTACGTGGATAACCGGCGCCGGGAACTCCAACTGCTCCAGGACAATGGGGTGGTCGGGGGCGCACAGCGTGTCGCCGGTACGGGTGTTCTTGAGGCCGATGCCAGCCACGATGTCGCCAGTCCGAACCTCGTCGCGATCCTCGCGGTCGTTGGCGTGCATCTCGAGCACGCGACCAAGGCGCTCCTTGTTGCCGGTCCGGGTGTTGAGCACCGCTGAACCCTTGTCGAGCACGCCGCTGTAGGCCCGAAAATAGATGAGCTTGCCGACGTGCGGGTCGGTCATGATCTTGAAGGCCAGCGCAGAGAACGGAGCGTCGTCCGATGCCTCA
>DPMC01000264.1 GCA_003541675.1 Acidimicrobiaceae bacterium
GTGATCGTCGGATAGCGGAGCGGATTATCCGGCGTCACGCATGTCGAGATGGGCGCCAGCATGGTCCACGGCGTGGGGTGGCAGAACTGCACCACCGAATGACGTTCGCCCGGGCCGTTGGCCACTACCCGGTGGATGCCCGGCGGGATCACCCCGTTGGTCAGGTGATCCAGCATGATCCCGGTGTTGATGATGACGTGTCCGTCCGGCGGCGAAGCATCCACCCAAGAATCGCCAACCTTGACCTGTAGACCGGGAGCCGTGGCCCGCGGCAGCGCGGTGATGAGGTTGATGTCGCCGTGCTCGGCCGCCCACACGTGCTCATCGCCGGGGGCGGCGTCCATGGACGGGTAATGCAGAGCCCGGGTCAGTGCGGCACCATCGTTCAGCATCACGTCGAAGTAGTTCTCGTGGACACCGAGACCTGCGGCCAGGATCCGCAACACCCGACGCTGCAGGCCGAGCGTGGCCTCGTGGAACGCCGTTAGCAGTTCGGTAATGCCCGGCAGATCCTCATCTGGGAGCACCTGTTCGCCATACCGATGGGGGAAGCGCTTCCTCAACGGATGCCCCTCGGGAACCGGGGCACTCCAGTTGAGCATCTCCTTCCAATCGGGCACGTCGGAGATGGCCGCCGTCTCCACGAGGAGGCCGGTGTACCCGGTCTGGCCGTTGGCGCCAGGCACCGTGTAGCGGTCCTTGCGATCCCGGGGCAGGGCGAAGAAGTCGGCCAGACGACCGTAAGCCTCATCCAGAAGATTCTCGGAGAGGTCGTGGCGCACGTAGACGAAGCCGGTAGTCAGGCTCCGCATCGTCCCGTCAACCACCGCTCGCCGGGTTGCCTCGTCACCGTTCTCGAATGCAGCGAGGTCAACGTCGAGGATGGGGGTGGAGTGGCTCACGAGCAACACGCTAGGCCGGACTGCGGCCTACCGGCCGCCGCTGGGCGTCGACCACTCGGAGCGCGAATACACCCGGTATTCATCCTTTCCCGACCACCCGTGGCGCGACTCTCAAGAAATCCTGCCCGGGCCGCACGAATAACTTGACATGGTTGTAGTTACATGCGTGCAATTCAAGTCCCGGGAGGAAGTACCCGGCCCACCCTCTACCGACCCGAGCAATCGGGACGGTTACAAGATGGGAGGCCACGGTCCATCACCCGAACAACGAGGAGATAGGTCACCGGCAACGGTGGAGGGTTCAGGAGACGACCGGCGGGAACCGGGGAAGAGGACACGAGATGGCACTCACGGATGAACGGATCGGCGACACGGACGTCGAATCGACCGAGAACTCCGGCACCACCATGCGGGTGCGGAAGCGCAACGGCGACCTGGAAGCGGTCGACGTCAACAAGATCGTGCGAGCCGTGGAACGGTGTGCCGATGGCCTACCGGGCGTCGATCCGATGCGGGTGGCCACTAGGACCATCTCGGGCCTGTGCGACGGCGCCACCACCGAGGAGCTCGACGAGTTGTCGATCCGGACCTCGGCGGCCTTCATCGTCGAGGAGCCCAACTACTCTCGTCTGGCCGCCCGCCTGCTGGCCACGGTGGTCGACAAGGAGGTCCGCAACCAGGACATCCACTCCTTCTCACAGTCGGTGGCCATGGGCGTCGAGCAGGGCCTCATCGGTACCGAGGTGGCCGAGTTCGTAGCCACCAATGCTCGCAAGTTGAACGACACCATTGAGGACGAGCGCGATCACCTGTTCGAGTTCTTCGGACTTCGCACCGTCTACGACCGGTACCTCCTGCGCCACCCGGAGAACCGCATGGTCGTCGAGACCCCGCAGTACTTCTTCCTGCGTGTGGCCTGCGGTCTATCGACCTGCCCCGACGAGGCCATCCGCTTCTACCGGCTCATCTCGTCGCTGGCGTACCTGCCGTCCAGCCCCACACTGTTCAACTCGGGCACCAGTCACCCGCAGATGTCCAGTTGCTACCTGCTGGACTCGCCCGAGGACAGCCTCGACGGCATCTACAAGCGTTACACCGACATCGCCAAGCTCTCGAAGTTCGCCGGCGGCATCGGTGTGGCGTGGCACCGCATCCGCTCCAAGGGCTCGTTGATCCGGGGCACGAACGGCCTGTCAAACGGCATCATTCCGTGGCTCAAGACCCTCGACAGTTCCGTCGCCGCGGTTAACCAGGGAGGTCGCCGCAAGGGCGCGGCGTGCGTCTACCTCGAGTCCTGGCACTCCGACATCGAGGACTTCCTCGACCTCAAGGAGAACACCGGCGACCCGCAGCGTCGAACCCACAACCTGAACCTGGCCAACTGGATTCCCGACCTGTTCATGGAACGGGTCGAAAAGGACTGGCAGTGGTCGCTATTTGACCCAGCAAATGTTCCACACCTCACCGACCTGTACGGCCCCGACTTCGAGTCCGCCTACCTCAAGGCCGAGGAAGCAGGCATCTACGAGCGCCAGATCCCGGCCCGTGAGCTCTACAGCCGGATGATGCGATCGCTGGCCCAGACCGGCAATGGCTGGATGACCTTCAAGGACGCCTCCAATCTGAAATGCAACCAGACGGGCACCGACGGGCGTGTCGTCCATCTGTCGAACCTATGCACCGAGATCCTCGAGGTCACCGACCAGGACGAGACCGCGGTGTGCAACCTCGGCTCGGTCAACCTGGGGGCCCTCGTGACCGATGGAACCTTCGACTTCGACCGTCTGGCCGAGGTGGTTCGCCTGGCAGTGCCGTTCCTCGACCGGGTCATCGACATCAACTACTACCCGACCCCCGAGGCATCGACGTCGAACTCGGCGTGGCGACCGGTCGGCATGGGTCTCATGGGCCTCCAGGACGTCTTCTTCAAGCTCGGTATGCCGTTCGACTCCGACGAGGCCCGCTCCCTGTCGTCACGGATCTCCGAGGAGATCTACTTCAACGCCCTTTGGGCGTCGACGGAACTCGCCGAGGCCTCCGGCGCACACGAGAACTACGGGCTGACCCGGGCCGCCAAGGGCGACCTGCAGTTCGACCTGTGGGGCGTCGCACCGTCCGACACCGCCCGTTGGGACACCCTCAGGGCCCGGATAACCGAGCACGGCCTTCGCAACTCGCTCCTCATCGCCATCGCACCGACGGCCACCATCGCCTCAATCGCCGGCTGCTGCGAGTGCATCGAACCCCAAGTCTCCAACCTATTCAAGCGCGAGACCCTGTCGGGGGAGTTCATGCAGATCAACCGCTATCTGGTGCGCGAGCTTCAGCAGCGGGGCCTGTGGAACGAGACCATGGCCAACCGGGTGAAGACGGCGGAGGGCTCCATCCAGGACGTCGAGGGCATGCCCGATGACCTCAAAGACGTCTATCGCACCGCCTGGGAGGTACCCATGCGATCGCTGATCGACATGGCTGCTGCCCGGGGTGCCTACATCGACCAGAGCCAGTCGTTAAACCTGTTCATGGAGTCACCGACCATCGGCAAGCTCAGCTCCATGTACCTCCATGCTTGGAAGTCTGGAGTGAAGACCACCTACTACCTGCGGTCCCGACCGGCCACCCGGATCAACAAGACGACCACCGGCGGACCCCTGGATCCAACCGGCGGTGGTGAACCGGCCGAGAAGCCCACCTTCTCCGACGAGGAGGCCGTGGCCTGCTCTTTGGAGAACCCCGAGTCCTGTGAGGCGTGCGACTAATGGCTCTCGCAGAAGTTCCCTTCGACCCGGCTGCTGATCCCCTAGAGGCCCCGGAGGCCGCTCCGGTCACGCGCCGGGCCAACATCTTGGACCCCGGTTTCGACCTGACGCTGCGGCCCATGCGTTACCCGGTGTTCTACGAGATGTACCGGGACGCCATCAAGAACACCTGGACGGTCGAGGAGATCGACTTCTCCGACGACATCCCCGACCTGGACCGCAAGCTCGTCCCGGCCGAGAAGCACCTCATCAACCGG
>DPMC01000223.1 GCA_003541675.1 Acidimicrobiaceae bacterium
AGGCGCGCTACCAAGCTGCGCCACTACCCGTTTCAGCGGGCAAGGGTACCGGCGCCCTACGGGGACCGGTCGTGACCACCGGGCCAGTTCGGATGGCCCCGGTCAGGTCGCCGTCCGTGGATCACGGGTGTGTTCAGGTGGCGAGTAAATCGCGGGCGGTGCGTCGCAAGATGAGGGCGTCGACCGGCTTGACCATCCAGGCGTCTGCCTCGGCCTGCTGTGCCAGGAAGACATCCGCATCGCGGTCCAGGAGCATCACGATCCGTTGCTCGGGGATCCGATCGGCCCGCTGCTCGAGGCGAAGGTCCATACAAGTGGCCATGCCACCCATGTTTCCGATCTGGAGGTCGAGCACCACCATCGCCGGTCCGTGGGCGGCCACCGCGGCCAGCACCTCGGCTCCGGTGTGCACTCGGATCACCGTGTGGTCGCCCTCCAGAGCAGCATCCACCTCGTCGTGGACGTGGTCGGCATCGGTGGCCACGAGAACCGTCAAAGTATCCGTCGGTGAGGCAGCGGTCTCGCTCATGGGCGGGAGCGTACCGGGGGGGTCGGTGACCGTTACCGCCCGCCGCCGACTACGTTGCCCCCAACGGACGTGCTCTCCGCGCACGTCGATCGGTCAGGAGGCGACCCGGATGCTTGAGATCACGGTCGAACGACATGATGGCTATGTCCTGTGCCGACCAGCCGGGGAACTCGACGCCTACACGGTGGCTCAGTTCAGGGAGTCGTTGACCGATTTGTCTGTCGAGGCCTTCATCCTGGTCGATCTCTCCGATGTCCCGTTCATGGACTCCGCTGGCCTAGGTGCGCTCATCGGTGGTATCCGACGTGCCCGGGAGAACGACGGAGACGTGGCCGTGGCGTGCAATCGCCCGGCGTTGATTCGCTTGCTGCACACCACCGGCTTTGATCGGATCGTGCCAGTGCGTGAAACCGTCGAGGAGGCCGCACTGGCGCTCGGCGAGGCTGGTACCTGACCAGTAGTTCTGAGGGATACGACCCACGGAGATCCACCAGCCGGAGCAGGTTGACCCGGGCAGGTTGCCAACGCACACCGGTCCGTAGGCTTGCCCGACTCGTTGTCTTACCCTCCTCCCGGACCCGTGATGCGATACCTCTTTCCGCTCTCCCTTTTCCGACGTGTGCTCGTTGGCCTGCTGTCCATGACGGCCGTCATCGTGTTGGGCGCGCCGACCGCTGGCGCGCATTCCGAACACGAGGACGGGGTGCATACCCCGCCGGCCGTAGTCGATGTCGTGGAGGTCCATGGCTTCTTAGACCCGGTACTGGTCGACATGCTGGCCGACGTCCTGGAGTCCCTCGATCCAGTCGAAACGGTGGCCGTGGTCTTCCAGGTCGACAGCACTACTTCGGTGGTCGATGAGGCCGAACTGGTTCGTCTCGCCGAACTGATCGTCGCCGCACCGGTACCGGTCTCGTTTTGGGTCGGCCCGTCGGGCGCTGAGGCCACCGGGCCGATGGCCCGACTGGTGGCCCTTGGCGACGACATCGGCATCGCGCCGGGTGCTCACCTCGGGGCACTGGGCGAGTCCGTGTTGGGCGGTGGCTTCGGCCTTCCTTTCGGCCTGCCCGTCGATACTGATCTGGTGGACCGGGCCGTGGGCTACGAGGAGGCCATCGAACGGGGCCTGGCTCGCTCTGCACCGGTGCTCCTAGAACAGCTGGTGGGCGTGCCCGGCTTCGAGGTCCGAACGGTTGACGGCGACGATGGCCCTTCGGTCCAGCCGGTCACCCCGACCCGCTTTCGTCAACTCGACGTCGTGGCACAGTTCTTCCATACGGTGGCCAGCCCGGCGGTGGCGTACCTGCTCCTGCTGATCGGCATGGGTCTGCTGGTCTTCGAGTTGTACACGGCTGGGGTGGGCATCGCCGGTGTCATCGGCGCCGGGTGTTTCCTCCTTTCGACCTATGGCCTCGGCGTGCTCCCTGCTCGGGGTTGGGCGGTGGGCGTCCTCGTCTTCGCTTTCGTGGGTTTCGCTATCGACGTCCAGGCCGGTGTACCGCGTCTCTGGTCGATCATCGGAACAATCGCCCTGGTGGCCGGCTCGGTGTTCCTCTTCGAGGGACAGTCCTTCTCTTGGATCACTCTGGCCGTCGGCCTGTTGGGCACGGTGGCTGGTGTGGTGGGCGGAATGCCGACCATGGTCCGGACCCGGTTCTCAACACCCACCATCGGTCGGGAGTGGATCATCGGCGAGGAGGGGACTGCCGAGGACGAGCTCTCGCCCAATGGCACTGTCCGGGTGCGCGACGCCGTGTGGCGGGCCACCACCAACCGGGCCACCCCGGTGGAACCCGGTGGCGACATCCGGGTGACCGGGGTTGACGGCTTGTGGCTGGAGGTCGAGCCTGTCGACGGCGCCGCCCGCGACTATCGACGTCGCTGAGTTAGCTGGCAGTTCACCCTTGTCCCGGCCGGCACGCGCGTCATAGGTTCGTCGCCTACGGCCCGATCGGACGGGCCGACAGACCACGAGGGGTGTGCGGATGCCGGTTAACGGCAACTTCCGAGAGTGGCAGGTGAAGGCAGCTTGTCGAGGACCGCAGGCCGTGGTGTTCTACCCGCCGGGCAGCGGTGAGGGCCGAGACGAGAAGCGTCTTCGGGAACTCCGGGCCAAGGCGATCTGTGATCGCTGTGTGGTGGTCGGACGGTGTCTCGAGTTCGCTGTGGGCCGTGGCGAAACCCATGGAATCTGGGGTGGTACCAATGAGTCTGAACGTCGGGTGCTGCTCGAGATCTGAAACTGTGTCAGAGAACGGGGAGGCGTGGGCCGGCGATCCGGACGTCGCCGCGCCGTCTGGTTATGCCGGTGCTGTCTAGATGGGACAACAACGGCATGGCGTGCTTACGGGTGTTGCCCGCCGCCTCCCGGAATACCGAGACGGTGAATCCGTCGGGATCGTCGACCAGTAGCCGGGCGGCCAGCCGGGCGGCCGCATCGATGGCCGAGGCGGAATAGAAGATTCCCTCCACTTCGATCAGGTCGCCGCGTCGGACCAGTTCCCGTAGCTCGCCGCGGTCGACCCCGTCCGGTCCAGGTGGGGTGAACGGTGAGGCAGCCAGGGCGGCCACGAACGGGTGGTCGGCCAGCGGATCGACGGCTCCCACCGGAACCAGCCGGCCAGCTTCGATCACCGCATCTCCTAGAAGCCCGGCGACGGCCCGCTCAAAGGGATTCAGCCGAGACAGTTCGAGACCCAGCGGACCGACGGAATCAACGGCGTCTCGCAGCCTTTCGAGCGTCCCATGGAGCATCTCGGGATTGACGACCCAACGGTCGACGTCAGGATCTCTACGTTCACCGGTGAGTCGTTCCAACTCGTCGGCGTCCACCCAGCCCCGCTCTTTCACCACCCGGTCCACGGAGCGGTCGGGTCGGGCGGCGGAGGCCTTTTCGGTCGGATCTACGTCGAGTACCTCGCCCCCGCCCACCGTCTCCGACCGACCCGATTCGCGTAGGACGAACCGGTCACCTGGCAGTAGGGGAAGTGGTCGGGGCAGGTGGATCCGGACCGAACCCTCGGATCCTGGCTCGAGGGCATCGGGGCCGAGGATGCGCATCCTCACCGGGTGCTCACCCGAGCCGAGGTAGAGGACGTGGGCGCCTCGTCTTGAGACCGGGTGGTCGAGCCGCTCCAGCACCTGGAGTGAGGCGTCGAACACCGTCGTGTGGTGCCACTGGTCAGATCGAACGAGTACGTCACCGCGGACCACCTCGTCATGGGCGGCCCCGACCAGGTTGACCGCACACCGGCTACCGGGAGGCAACTCGAGGTGGCTGGCGTGGTGATTCTCTAGTGATCGCACCCGGACAGCGGTGCCCGTGGGGTGGATGGCTAACTCATCGTCGACCCGCAGGGCACCACCGGAGAGCGTGCCGGTGACGACGGTGCCGGCACCTTTGGCGGAGAAGGCACGGTCGACCCACAGGCGGGGCCTGCCGTGGTCCATAGCGGTGGGCGTAGCGCCCACCAGGTCGTCGAGGGCGACTCGCAGATCGTCGAGGCCGAGCCCGGTCGGTGCGTCGGTGGCCACCACCGCGGCCCCTTCGAGAAACGTGCCCTCCACCTGCTCGATGATCTCCAGACGGGCCAGGTCGACCAGGTCCTCGTCGGCCGGGCCGACCTTGGTCAGGGCGATCACGCCGTGGCCGATGCCCAGTAGTTCGAGGATCCGCAGGTGTTCCTCGGACTGGGGTTTCCAGCCCTCGGTGGCCGCCACCACGAATAGGCAGGCGTCCACGGCACCCACCCCGGCCAGCATGTTCTTAAGGAACCGAACGTGGCCAGGGACGTCGACTAGCGACAGGGCGGCCCCCGAGGGCAACGTGGTGGCTGCGAACCCCAGGTCGATGGTCAGGCCCCGGGCCTTCTCTTCTGCGAACCGGTCGGGATCGGTTCCCG
>DPMC01000235.1 GCA_003541675.1 Acidimicrobiaceae bacterium
AATCACACCTGTGTCATTCGCCATGGCGCCACCCTAGGCGCGCGTTAGGCCGCGCGGTCGCGCAGTCCTCCTCTCCCCATCCGGGAGGGTCGCAGGGTGTCCGGTAAGCGGCTCAGACCTGGGTTTCGCAGTAGTAGGTCCAGCCGCCCTTGTACTTGATCCGCTGGATCGGAGTCCGGTTCCGATCGCTGAGAGCGCCGGCCCGGGCGTAGACCGCCAGGTGGTCGCCGTAGACGCCCGGTTCGCCGTACACGTCACGAAAGGGACGTTCCTCTATGTCGGTGCCCCGGTACTTGATGGCGTCGTTGACCACCTGAATCAACGCACCATGGAGCCGACGGACCTCCTGGTGGGAGAGGCTGTCCGACATCCGGTCGTGCCTCAGGCCAGCGTGGAACAGGATCTCATCGGAATAGACGTCACCCACGCCGACCACGATCGAGGAATCACAGAGGAGGTCCTTGAGATGCATCTGTCGAGCCAGCACCTGGCTGCCGAATGAGGTCCACGGGATCATCTCCCCGGCCGGATCCATGCCTCCGGCTGCCACTTCAGGGAACTCAGCCACCAACTCATCACCACCGATCACGCACACCTGCGAGCCACCCTCGGGGTCGACCAGGCGCACGTGTCCACCCACGGTGAAAGTGCCGGTGATCTCGGTGCCTGGCTCTACAGCGTCGCGGGCCGTATTGCGTCGCATCTGCGCCCCGGGACCGAGCTTGATGACCAGCAACTGGCCGTCGTCGAGCTCGGAGACCAGCAGGAGGCCCATGCGCCGGACCGGGCCGAGCTTGCGACCTTCTAGGCGACTGGTGAACTGCTTGCGGTTGCGGTAGCGACCGAGGGTGGCCATGGATGCTGCCTCCACGGTCTTCAGCTTGCGTCCCGAGATCTCTCGATCGAGGGCGTAGCGGATGGTCTCCACCTCGGGTAGTTCGGTTTCAATGCTCACGGGGACTCCTGGGAGATCACGGGACGAGACGGGGGCGCAGGGGGTGCACCCACGGGAACGAGGGCGGGACTGGATGACTCGAGGGACTCGATGGCGGTGCAGGCCAGCAGGGCGGCAGCCTGTTCGGCACGCTTCTTGGAGGTTCCGATGGCCGGACCATGACGCTTCCCGGCCGCCACAACCGCTGCGTGGAAACGCTTCTCGTGGTCAGGGCCGTCGTCGGTCACCTCGTAACGCGGCGCCGGTTCGGATCGACGGGCGACGAGTTCCTGGAGACGAGTCTTGTGGTCGTGGCCGCCGGGCTCCTCGGCCGATCGATCGAGCAGGTCGGCGAAGAGGCGATCGATGAGCGTCCGGGCGGCGTCCAGACCAGCGTCCAGGTGAACGGCTCCAATCACGGCCTCGAGGGCGTCGGCCAGGATCGACTCCTTGTCGGCGCCGCCGCTGGTCAGCTCGCCCCGGCCCAGACGCAGGGCGCCACCGAGGCTGATGCCGCGGGCCGTCTCGGCCAGTGCCGGAGCGCTCACTACCGAAGCTCGGATCTTGGCCAGTTGACCCTCGGGAAGTTCCGGTTGGTCACCGAAGGTGCGTTCGGCGATCACCAGACCGAGGACCGCGTCGCCGAGGAATTCCAGACGTTCGTTGGACACCCCGTCATGCTCCGCGCACCATGACCGATGGGTCAGGGCGTCGACCAGTAGCCCGGGATCGGTGAACTCGTGTCCGATGGCCACGACCAGAGCGGACGAGTCGGGCTGCTGTGGGACCGGGGAGGGGTCAGCCGAGGCGGGAAACGACATAGTCGACGGCATCGCGGACCGTACGAAGGTCCTCGAGGTCGTCGTCCTCGATCCGAAAGCCGACTGAGCGCTCGCTGAACTCCTCTTCGATGGCCTCCACGAGTTCGATGAGGGCGAGCGAATCGGCATCCAGGTCGTCGGCGAACGACGCACCCTCGGCGATCTCGGTCGGCTCGATTTCCAGGATGTCAGCCAGACGATCCCGAACCAGTTCGAGAACCTCGTCGCGCCCGACCGGGGCGCCCTCCACATGGGTTTCTGCAGGCACGTCGACTCCTGTCGATATTGGCCGGTTCCGGGTCTCCGGAGTTGTTCGCCGGGCCGTCAAACGGCCTACCGGACGGTGAACAAGCCTACCGGAATCAACATCCTGTTCGGGAGTACCCGTTAGTGGCTAAAAGGTATCTAAAGCGCAATATCAGGGCGTTTGGCCGGGTTCTGTCGGATGGGTCGCAACCCCAGGGCCTCAAGATGCGACTGCGGTAGTGATGTGGCCGACCACGTCGGCTCGCACCATCTCCGATGCCACGCCGATGGCATTTCGCATGGCCACGGCATTGGTTGAGCCGTGGCTGATGATGCACACGCCCTTCACCCCTAGGAGCATGGCGCCGCCGTAGGTGTCGGGGTGGAACTCCCGGTACAGGTCATCAAGCTCGGGGGCCAGCACGTCGGCGGCTTCGAGGGCCTCTGGTCGACCGGCCATGGCCGTGAAAAGAGCCGTCAAGAGGGCCTTCAACGCGCCCTCCGCAGTCTTCAATGCCACGTTCCCGGTGAACCCGTCGGTCACGATCACGTCGACCGCGTCGGTCATAAGGTCACGGCCCTCGACATTGCCGATGAACTCGGCGCCCCGAAGCGTGGCGGCCTCAAGGGCGGCGTACGCCTCCTTGACGAACGGGCTGCCCTTTCCGGGCTCCTCTCCGATGGAGAGCAGCGCCACCCGGGGTTCAGCGATACCCAACCGGTGATGGGCAAACACCGCGCCCATCTGGCCGAACTGGACCAACCATTCGGGTTGGCATTCGGCGTTGGCGCCCGAGTCGAGCATGACGGTCGGCGTGAAGCCGGGAGTGGGAATCAACGTGGCGATGGCCGGCCGGGCCACGCCCTTGATGCGACCCATCCGAAGCAGGGCGCTGGCCATCGTGGCGCCCGTGTTCCCGGCACTCACCATGGCCGAGGCCCGCCCGTCGCGTACCGCCTCGGCGGCACGGACCAGCGACGAGTCCTTCATCCGTCGGACGCTCGAACCGGGTTCGGCGTCCATGGCGATGACCTCGGAGGCCTCGATCACCTCCAGGTCCCCAGTGTCACCCAGTTCTCCGGGTCGTCCCACAAGGACAATGGGAATGCCGTCGTCTGCGGCAGTGCGCGCGCCGGCCACAATCTCTGACGGGGCGTGATCGCCCCCCATGGCGTCAACGGCGATGGGAAGCATGACTGGGGTTGCGACTCGGCGGCTCAGTCGGGACGAGTCACTGGAACGTCGATCAGTCGACGTCGACGGCTTGGCGGCCGGCGTACCAACCGCAGTTCCCGCAGATGCGGTGCGGACGCTTGATGGCGCTGCAACGCGGGCAGGAACTCCGTGAGGAGCGGCCCAGAGTCCAGGCAGCCGCCTTGCGGCTCCGGCCCTTGGCCTTGGAAGTCTTCTTCTTGGGGACGGCCATCGTCGGTTCCTCAGAGGCGTCAAACGTCGGGGGCGGTGCACCCGACTGCGGTCGATCGGCCGGAGGCGGTGACCCGCCCCGGGCGACCCGATGAGGTTAGCGGGACCGTTGCCGAACCGGAACGGCGACCTGACCGTCAGGGGATGACCCGTGACTCAGTGTTCGGGCGTCAGGAGTCGGCATCCCCCGGAGCCCGGAGGGCATCGAGGGCCGCCCACCGGGGATCGGCGACTGGCGCCGCGTCGAGGTCGTCGCCCTCAGCCTCACCACTCCCGAGGGTCGCAGCCGGAAATCGTTCGGGATCCGGACCGGCACAGTCCTCCGAACACAACGGTGACAACGGTATGGCCAATAGAACGGCATCCCGAACGATCGGCTCAACGTCGGCCTCGTCGCCGCCCAGAGGGTAGGCGTCACCCGAGTCCCCCACGGACCCCTCGTCTCCGCTGCCGGTGGACGACGGGGAGCCGGAACCGGCCGACAGGACCTCGTGTACCCGCAGGTCGAGACGGCCACCCACCTCGTCGAGGCAACGTCGACATTCGCCGACCCACGCGGCACCCACAGAACCGGTAACCACCACATCCGGGCCCCGCGCCTCGGCTTCGAGATCGACGTCGACCCGGCCGTCTACCACCCGCACTTCGCCGACGCCCAGATCATCGAGTTCGACCGTCCGTCGGACCAGCCGGGGGTCGACCCGGCGGCGCAGGACGGCCAGCGGGATCCGCAGGCCGTCGTCCACCTCAGGTGCCCTCGGCGTCCTGATCGAAGAAGTCGGCGCCCGGACGTACGGGGGCAGTGCCCGACGCATGCGCCTCGTCAACCGCCCGTACCGCCTCTGCGGCTTCGGTGGCCCGTCGCTCCCGGTCCCGGTCCAGCACCGTCTCCTGTAGACGACGCCGGCCCTGGGAGATCGTGTCGCGGGTGCTTCCCAGCAGCGTCTCGAAGCTGGCCAGTTTCTGGTCGCAGTAGTCCTCGGTCTCACGACGCATCCGACGGGTTTCCTCACGGGCCGTCTCGACTAGTTGGCGAGCCCGTTGCTCAGCGGTGCGGACCACTTCGGTGCGCTGGACGAGACGCTCAGCCCGGGTACGCGCCAATTCCAGGATCTCGTCGCCCTCACGCCGTACCTTGCCCAGAAACTCCTCGCGCTCCTTGAGTAGCCACCTGGCCGCACGCAACTCCTC
>DPMC01000153.1:0-2758 GCA_003541675.1 Acidimicrobiaceae bacterium
GACGAGTCGACCGCCACCGAATAGACTTCGTCCCCTTTGATACCGGGGTAGCTGCTGAACACGGCGACCGCTCCGTTATCTGACGACCACGCACCGGCCGGTGGCCCAGACACCCACACCAGCGTCGAAGTGGCTAGAGCGAGTATCGCGACAAATGGCAGTACACGCCGGGTTGTAAAGGCGAAACGGGCAGGACGAGGCATGGCAGGCTAGAGCCTACGAAAGCCGCCTCATCCGCCCTACCAGTCGCTTGTCTTTGTGCCGATGAACCGGGAACCTGGTGGTGAGTTCTGTGGTACGCCCCCCCAGGAAACGCAAGAACTTCTGGAACTCCGAGTACGTGTATCACGAAGCCATCGAGGCGGTCACCGATCATGCGCTTGTTTTGGCAGGGCTGGTGGTCGGCTCGTAGCTCTTATCTGTCACGCCGGCCAGAATCATCCCAGCCGCCGCGACGGCCATCGCTAGCCTGTTGCGATGGACTCTGAGCCCACCGTGACGCCCCCCCGCCACCTGGCACTGGTCGGCCTGATGGGGGTCGGCAAGACGGCTGTCGGAGCCTCGGTGGCCTCTCGTCTGGGTTGCCGCCACGTAGACCTGGACCGAGCGGTAACTCAGTTGGCCGGACGCTCCATCGGTGTGATCTTCCACGAAGGCGGAGAGGAATCCTTCCGCGACCTGGAAGAGCAGGCCCTGGGCCTCCAGATGCAAGCCGTGGACCCCATCGTGTTGTCCACCGGTGGAGGCGTCCTGGGCCGGGAAACCAACCGGGCGGTCCTAGCCCGGGAGGCGACCGTGGTGTGGCTCCGGGCCACACCCGAGACGCTGGCCGCCCGGGTAGGCGACCCATCGAGCCGCCCCCTGCTAGCCGACAGTGACCCGGTCGAAGCACTGCGACGTCTGGCTTCCGAGCGGACCCCGGCCTATGAGACAGCTGCCGACGCGGTGATCGACACCGACGGGTTGGATGTCTCGATGGTCGGCACCCTCGTGGTGGACGCCTTGCCGGCCACCGACGGAGCTGTCCAATGATCCGCCTCGAGGTGACACTGCCCGAAGGCCGGTCCTACCCCGTGCTGGTCGGCCCGCAAGCAGCGGAGGAACTGGCTTCGGTACTGCCATCCGGGGTCCAAAGGGTGGCCATTGTCACCCAGCCGGACATTCCCGTCGCCGTGGACCCGGGCGTAGACCACCGAATCTTTCCCATCCCGGACGGCGAGACCGCCAAAGCACTGTCCACCATCGAGGAACTCTGCCGGGCCTTCGCAACCTGGGGCCTGACCCGCGGCGACGCCATAGTCGGCGTAGGCGGAGGGGTGGTCACCGACGTGGCCGGCTTCGCCGCCGCCTCCTACCACCGCGGCCTACCCGTGGTTCACGTCGCCACCACGCTGCTAGCCCAGATCGACGCAGCGATCGGCGGCAAGACCGGCGTCAACCTCCCGGAAGGAAAGAACCTGATCGGCGCCTTCTGGCAACCGGCAGCCGTGCTGTGCGACACATCCACCCTGGACACCCTGCCCGCACGCGAGATGCGCTGCGGTCTGGGCGAAATGGCCAAGTACCACTTCCTCGGAGGCGACGACCTAGCCGACCTGGCCTTCGACCAGCGGGTGGCCCGCTGCGTGGAAATCAAAGCCGACATAGTGGTCGCCGACGAGCGAGAAGCCGGACGAAGAGCCGTCTTGAACTACGGCCACACCCTCGCCCACGCCATCGAAACCACCGGCCACTACGACCTCCGCCACGGCGAAGCGGTAGCCATCGGCCTGGTCTATGCCGCCGAACTTGGCCAAGCCCTCGAACGAATCGACAGCGACCGGGTAGCCGAGCACCGAAAGATCGTGGACGGCTACGGCCTTCCCATTTCGCTACCCGAAGGCGCCGAGACCGACGACCTTATGGCCGCCATGGCCCGCGACAAGAAAGCCGTCGACGGCCTGACCTTCGCCCTGGACGGCCCAACAGGCATCGAGGTGGTAGCCAACATCGACCCGGGCCTCGTACGCGACACCCTCGACGCCGTCCGATGAGCAACAACCGGCGACCGGACCAGGCCGCCGTCGTGGGAAGATGTCGACTATGAGCGACCGCATCGTGCTCCTCCTGTCGGGACCCAACCTGAACCTGCTGGGCGAACGGGAGCCGGACATCTACGGATCAGCCACCCTGGACGACCACGTGGCCGACGCCACGGCAGCCGCCACCGCCCACGGACTGGTCCTGGAACACGTCCAGTCCAACCACGAAGGCGAACTGGTGGACGCCATCCACGATGCCCGACGACGCTGTGCCGGCATCGTCGTCAACCCGGGGGCCTTCACCCACTACGCGTGGGCCATACACGACGCCCTGGCGGCCTTCGACGGCCCAATCGTGGAACTCCACCTCTCCAACCCGGCAGCCCGCGAACCATGGCGCCACACGTCGGTGGTAGCCCCGGTGGCCGCCGGAACGATCGCCGGCTTCGGAGCTGTCGGCTACCGGATGGCAGTCGAGGCGGTAGCCGACCTCCTAGACAGGTGACCAACGGAACCGTCGACGGGTTGCCGCCGCTAGCCGTAGCCGACCGACTCAATGCCCTACGCGCCCTGTTCGACGACGCCGGGGTCGACGCCCTGCTGGTCACCGGAACCACCAATGTCCGCTACCTGACCGGCTTCACGGGCTCCGCAGGAAACCTGTGGGTCGACGACCGGCAAGCCGTACTGATCACCGACGGGCGATACAGCCAACAGGCCCCAACCCAGATAGCCGA
>DPMC01000153.1:3172-5190 GCA_003541675.1 Acidimicrobiaceae bacterium
GGCCTGGAAGCCCGATCGGTCACATGGTCCGAACAACAGCGCCTAGCCAAACTGCTGGACGACGACCCGGTAGCCACCGACGGCCTCGTCGAGGCACTGCGAGAAGTCAAGGACGACGGCGAAGTAGCACGAATCGCCACCGCGGCAGCCATCGCCGACCGGGCATTTGCCGAAGTGCAACCAACCATGGTCGCCGGAACCACAGAGGCCGACCTGGCCCTGGCCCTCGACCACGCCATGCGGACCGGCGGCGCGTCGGACCGAGCGTTCGAGACAATCGTGGCCGCTGGCCCCAACAGCGCCCTGCCCCACGCCCGACCCGGCTTCCGACCATTGGCCGACGGAGACCTGGTGGTATGCGACTTCGGGGCGGTGTACGACGGCTACCGATCCGACATGACCCGCTCCTTCCGGGTTGGAGGGTCGGGCTCCGGCCAGGAAGCCAACCTGCTGTCCGCCGTCCTAGACGCCCAAGAAGCCGGACTGGCCCTGGTGGCCGACGGCGTGCCGCTAGCCGAGATAGATCGGGCGTGTCGTGACATCCTCGTGGAGGCAGGTCTAGGGGAGGCCTTCTCGCACGGAACGGGCCATGGCGTAGGCCTCGACATCCACGAGGGCCCGGCGGTGGCGTCCACGGCCACCGGTAGCCTCAGATCCGGACAGGTGGTCACCGTCGAACCCGGGGCCTACGTCGCCGAACTGGGCGGCGTGCGTTGGGAGGACACGGTGCTGGTCACTGACGACGGCCACCGTCCGCTCACCGGGTTCCCCAAGGCCCTCTGAGACATCCATCGAAGTTGGAGTCACCATGCCCACTATCACCACCAACGATCTCAAGAATGGGATGACCCTGCAGATCGAGGCCGCCCTAGTCCAGGTGGTCGAGTTTCAGCACGTCAAGCCAGGTAAGGGCCATGCCTTCGTCCGCACCACGCTGCGCAACGTGCGGACTGGCGCGGTCGTGGATCGAACGTTTCGGGCCGGCGAGAAGGTGGAGCGAGCAATGATCGACAAGCGGTCGATGCAGTTCCTGTATCGCGATGGCGCCGACTACGTCTTCATGGACGACGAGACCTATGACCAGATGCAGGTGTCTCCAGTCACCCTCGGCGAAGCCGCTAACTACATCGTCGAGCAGGCCACAGCCCTCATTCTGTTGTTCGGCGACGAGGTGATCGGGGTGGAACTTCCGGCCTCGGTCGAACTCGATATCACCGAGACCGAGCCCGGCGTGCAGGGTGACCGGGTATCGGGTGCCCGTAAGCCAGCTACGTTGGAGACTGGCCTGACGGTCCAGGTGCCGCTGTTCATCGAAAACGGCGAGCGAGTCAAGGTCGACACCCGATCCGGCGTGTATCTCAGCCGGGCCTGAGCCCCGCTGCGGGCACCTGATAGAGCGACCGTCGTGGATCCCATCGACGCCATCGGGTCTCGCCGCGAGGCGCGTGAGACCGCGTTGGGCGTCCTGTATGCCGCTGAGGCACAGGGTCGGGACCTGCTCGATGTGCTGGCTGATCGCCCCGTGGCCCCGTCTAGCTATGTCGTGGAGGTCGTGGAGGGTGTGGCCGCCACGCTGGACCAATTGGACGAGATGATCGGGCGTTACGCCGAGGGTTGGCGGACCGATCGCATGCCCGCGGTGGACCGGGCGCTGTTGCGTATGGCCGTCTACGAACTTTGCCATCGACTCGATGTGCCCACCGCGGCGGTGCTGTCCGAGGTCGTGGACCTGGCGGGGGACTACTCCACGGAACGGTCGTCCCGGTTTGTGAACGGCATAGCTTCCGCAGTGGCCGCCGAGGTCCGACCCGATGTCCGGACCGAAGGCGACCCTGAAATGAGTCACGATGATGGCGACCCGGCATGACTAGCGGGGACTGGCCGTCGGTGGCTGTTGTGATTCCGAACCACTCTCGAATCGCGGAACTGGAGGAAGCCCTAGCTTCGGTCGAAGCGCAGGACTACCCGGGGAGGGTCCACACCTATCTCGTCTACTGGCCGAGGCCTGAGATCGAGCC
>DPMC01000184.1:0-397 GCA_003541675.1 Acidimicrobiaceae bacterium
AGACGAGATCGGATCCATCACCCCGCAGAAGTTCGCCGACTGTGCGGTGCTCGAGGCCGATCCGTTCGAAGTCGATCCTGGCGAACTGCGAGACGTTCCAGTCTGGGGCACCATGAGCGGTGGCGTGCTCCACGAGGGCTCGCCCCAGACCGCCTAACCGAACCGGTTCCGCCCAGCCCATTGCTGGCCAGTCGACCCTTCGGCTCCTGCTCTGCCGACCCCTACCGACCCGTTCCCTACCGACCGGCGCGAGACTTACGATCATGGCCACCAAGGACATGCGCCTGCCCCTCACCGTCATCGGGGGCTACCTAGGGGCTGGTAAGACCACCCTGCTGAACCGCCTGTTGGCCGACCCCGACGGCCAACGCATCGCCGTGCTGGTCAACGACTTCGG
>DPMC01000184.1:778-4117 GCA_003541675.1 Acidimicrobiaceae bacterium
GCCAACGGATGCATCTGCTGCACCATGGCCGATGGATTCGCCGAAACTCTCGACATCGTGCGTGGCTTTGCCAACCGGATCGACCGGGTGGTCGTCGAGGTGAGCGGCGTCGGCCAACCCCACAAGGTGGCCCAGTGGGGGCACTCCCCCGGGTTCAGTCCCGACGGGACCGTCGTCCTCGTCGACCCCCTGTCCGTTCGCGACCGGGCCAGCGACCGGTACGTCGGCGAGACCATCTTGACCCAGGTATCCGAGGCCGATCTTGTGGTCATCAGCCGGACCGACGTAGCCGGTGCTACTGAGTTGGAAGCCACCGAGATTTGGCTGAGCAGCGTCACCGATGCCACGGTGCTTCGGGCGCCAGTCCCGACCGGTGTGCTCCTCGGGCCTCTTCTTCGAGCTATCGCCGGGAATGGCCCGTCATCGAGCCGGGGGCCAGTAACCGGCGCCGCGACGACTCCGGCCAGCAGATCGGGCCCGACCAGGGTGTCCGATCCTGAGCACGTGACCATTTCCCGTCGTCTGGCCGGGCCGGTCACCCGCGCCTCGATCGACACCTGGACACGAGCCCGACCCAGCGGCGTCGTCCGAGCAAAGGGCCTCATCCGCGTCAACGACCGACCGGATGATCGCACCGTGCTCCAGGTCTGTGGGTCGTCCTCCACGGTCACCGTCGACGGACCGTGGGACGGTGGCGACGACGCCGTGGTGGCCATCGCCCTGCCCGGTACCCCCCGGGCCGCCCTCGTGAAGTGGCTGAACCTGCTCGACTGATCTGGCCGACCCACACATGAGGCAGACCGCGGCACCGCGTCCCTAGCCCTTCAGACCCACCTGTCGGGTGCCTGCCTCGACAGCGAGGCGATCGGCTTCGTCGTTCCACCGATCACCCGAGTGGCCCTTCACCCAGCGGAACTCGACATTCCCCCGTGCCTGGACCGCCTCAATCAGCGGCTCCCACAAATCCCGGTTGGCTACTGGTTCCTTCTTGGCGTTGACCCAGCCCTTGCGGAGCCACTTCTCCCACCAGCCATCCCGGAAGCAGTACACGACGTACGTCGAGTCACTGACCACCAGCAGTGGGCCGGCGAAGGCCCTCACCGCCTCCAACGTGGCCGTCAGCTCCATTCGTTGATTGGTCGTCTCAGCGGCGCACCCGGCGGCGTACGGACCGTCGGGCACCACCCACGCCCAACCTCCAGGGCCGGGGTTTCCCGAACACGCACCATCCGTGTAGGCGACCACCTGCTCGCCGGCCGACGCACCGTCCACCGACGCAGAACGATTTCCCACCCGGGCCGGCTCATCGGCTGCGGACGGATCGAACAGTCGGTCGGAGTTGGGCACGGTCAGCGACCCTACCCACACAGCCGTCATTACCTAGCGGACCGACTCGGCATGGGAGACTGCCGATGTGATCGACGGATTCATCAACCAACTCCCGGATGGCGACCCCGGCGAGACCCGGGAGTGGATCGACTCCTTTGACTCACTTGTCGACCAGTCGGGCCGACGTCGCGGTCGATTCATGCTGGCCAAACTCCTGGAACGCGCCGGCGAACTCAACGTCGGCCATGCGCCACCTACATGGACTCCGTACGTCAACACCATCGCTACCGAAGACCAGCCGTGGTTCCCGGGTGATGAGCACATCGAACGACGCATCAGGGCCTTCATCCGTTGGAACGCCGCTGCCATGGTCATCAACGCCAACAAGACCGCTGACGGGATCGGCGGCCACCTCTCGACGTTCGCCTCGTCGGCCTCCCTCTACGAGGTGGGCTACAACTGGTTCTTCCGGGGCAAGGACGACGGCCGCCCCGGCGACCACGTCTACTTCCAGGGCCACGCCGCTCCCGGCGTGTACGCCCGGGCCTTCCTGGAACGCCGGCTGGAGGAACGCCATCTGGACCGGTTCCGCATGGAGATCGGCGGCGACGGCCTGTCCAGTTACCCCCACCCCCGCCTCATGCCCGACTTCTGGGAGTTCCCCACCGTCTCGATGGGGCTCGGACCGATCAACTCCATTTACCACGCCCGCTTCAACAAGTACGTCCAGAACCGCCGGATCGACGACACGTCGGAGAGCCGGGTGTTCAGCTTTCTGGGCGACGGCGAGTGCGACGAACCCGAAACCCTGGGCGCCATCTCCCTGGCCGGCCGGTCGGGCCTGGGCAACCTCATCTGGATCGTCAACTGCAACCTGCAGCGACTCGACGGCCCGGTCCGGGGCAACGGCCAGATAATCCAGGAACTGGAGGGTGTGTTCCGGGGCGCCGGATGGAACGTCCTCAAGGTCATCTGGGGTTCGGAATGGGACGAGCTGATCCACGCTGACGTCGACGGGGTCCTCCTCAACAAGTTCAACTCCACCGTCGACGGTGAGTACCAGCGCCTGGCCGTCGAAGGCGGGGACTACGTCCGGGAACACTTCTTCGGCCCCGATCCCCGCCTCAGGGCGATGGTCGAACACCTGTCGGACCAGCAGTTGGCCGACCTACCTCGGGGCGGTCACGACTACCAGAAGATCTACGCCGCCTACCGCAATGCCACCGAGGAGAACGACGCCCCCACGGTGATCCTGGCCAAGACCATCAAGGGCTGGACGCTCGGCCCGGGCTTCGAAGCCCGCAACGCCACCCACCAGATCAAGAAAATGACGGCCAACGAACTGCTGGCCCTGCGAGAGCGCCTCCACCTGGAGGACGAGATCCCCGAGTCGGCCCTGGCCGGCGACCGGGCGCCCTACTACCGGCCCGCCGAGGACAGTCCCGAGAACGAGTACATGGTGCAACGCCGTCGGGCACTCGGTGGTTCGATCCCCAAGCGTCGGATCCGTAATCGGCGCCCACTCACCATGCCCGACCCGTCGGTGTTCGCCGGGCTCTCCAAGGGATCCGAGGGTCGGGCCGTGTCGACCACGATGGCCATGACCAATTTGTTGCGCGACCTCATGCGCGACGAGGCGTTCGGTCCACGCGTGGTGCCCATCGTTCCCGACGAGGCCCGCACGTTCGGCATGGACTCGCTGTTCCGGGAGTTCGGCATCTACGCCCCGTTCGGCCAGCTCTACGAACCGGTCGACCACGAGCTGCTGTTGTCGTACAGCGAGAGCACCGATGGGCAGCTCATCGAAGAGGGCATCACCGAATGTGGGTCGATGTCCAGCTTCATCGCCGCCGGTACGACCTACGCCAACCTCGGCGTGCCGATGGTGCCCTTCTACACCTTCTATTCGATGTTCGGCTTCCAACGGGT
The DNA here is from genome assembly GCA_003541675.1 of Acidimicrobiaceae bacterium. Taxonomy (GTDB): domain Bacteria; phylum Actinomycetota; class Acidimicrobiia; order Acidimicrobiales; family MedAcidi-G1; genus UBA9410. The sequence goes on from DPMC01000184.1 coordinate 4,037, forward strand.
CGGTGACTCGATCTGGTCGGCCGCCGATTCAAGGGCCCGAGGCTTCCTCCTGGGGGCCACGGCTGGACGGACCACGCTGGC
>DPMC01000221.1 GCA_003541675.1 Acidimicrobiaceae bacterium
CGTACCGGCACACCCGCTGCACCCCGAACTGCCTCCTAGTGTCAGCCTGATGTCCAGCCCCTCCTACCCCGCCGTCGGGCCGTCCGTGCGGGAACTCGCCCTGGTGGCTGTCGGTGGAGTGACCGGGGCGGCAACCCGGTGGGGGCTGCTGGAGGCAACTGTCGGTGCGGACGGCGGCCCGGCCGGACCGGTGCTGCTGGCCAACCTGGTGGGGTGCGGCCTGCTGGGCCTTCTCCTGGGACGCGGTGTCACTTCCTCAACTCGCCTGCTGGCCGGCGTCGGATTCTGTGGGGGCCTGACCACCTTCTCGACCTTTGCCGTCGAAGTGGCCGAGGCCCTTCGGGCCAGCGACGCGTCGGGAGCGTTCGGCTACGCGGTGCTCTCGGTTGGCGGCGGGCTGGCCACCTTCCTGCTGGGTCGGATGACCGGCCGAGCCATCCTTCGAGGTCGACCCACGGAGTCGTCGTGCTGATCGGGCTGGGATTCGTGGCCGCCGCCGCAGTTGGAGGGGGACTTCGACTGATAGCGACCCGACGTTGGCCGGGCGGTCACCTGGGCACGATGGCCGTGAACGTGTCCGGTGCGTTCGCCCTCGGACTCCTGGCCGGCGCCGATGCCGGCACGCTGACGGTCGTCGGCACGGGTGGCCTGGGAGCGTTCACCACGTTCTCAACCTTCGCCGCCGACGTCGTGGCGCTCGGTGACACCCGGATCGGCACCCGTCGGGGTCGCTCGGTGGGCCACATTCTCAACACCCTCGTGTTGGGAGTCGGGGCCGCAGCACTCGGCCTGATGATCAGCGTCTGACGGCTGGCAGTCAGCCGATGGTGGTGGCGCCCCTCATGTAGGGCTGAAGCACCTCCGGGATGGCGATCGTGCCGTCGGGCTGGCGATGCGTCTCGACCACGCCGGCCCAGACACGCGGTACGGCAAGGCCGGACCCGTTCAGGGTGTCGACGATCCGTGTGCCCTTCTCGTCGGTCGGCCGGTACCGGACGTTGGCCCGACGGGCCTGGTAGTCGCTGAACCACGACACTGACGAGACCTCCAACCACTGGTCGGCCCCCGGCGCGTACACCTCGAGGTCGAAGGTGCGGGCCGACGAGCCACCTAGATCACCAGCGCACAGATCCAGCACCCGGTAGGACAACCCGAGGTCGGTGATGGCCGCCTCGGCCCTGGCCAGGATGTCGGCGTGCACCTCGGGGGCCTGGTCGCGTGTGGCGTACGAGAGCAGCTCCACCTTGTCGAACTCATGGACCCGGAGTAGGCCACGGGTGTCACGCCCAGCGGAGCCGGCCTCGCGACGGAAGCACGACGTGTGGGCCATGAGTTTCATCGGCAGGTCGGATTCGTCGAGTACCTCGTCACGGCAGAACGAGGTGAGCGGCACCTCGGCTGTGGGAATGGCCCATAGGTCGTCCCGTTCGAGGTGGTAGGCGTCCTCTTCGAACTTGGGAAGGTGCCCGGTGGACACCATGGTCTCGGTCTTGACAAGCGTTGGCGGACGCATCTCCCGGTAAGCATCCGCGTTGCGGTCCAGGCCGTACTGGATCAACGCCCGGCACAGGGTGGCGCCCATGCCGGTGTACATGACGAACATCGAGCCGGAGAGCTTGGTGCCCCGTTCCACGTCCAGGAGTCCGAGCTGTTCGGCGATCTCCCAGTGGGGCACCCGCTGGTGCTCGCCGTAGGCATCGGGATCCCAGTGCTCGTGGCGGACCAGCACGTTGTTGGCCTCGGTCAGGCCATCGGGAGCGTCAGCGGAGGGAAGGTTCGGCACGCGCAGCAGGGCGTCGCGGATCTCGTCGGCCAGCATGTCGACTTCACTAGCCAGGGTGTCCTCGCGATCACCCAAGTCACGGCTCCGAGCCTGCAACTCGACAGCCTCGGCAGCCTTACCATCGCGGTGGAGACCACCGACCTCCTTGGAGATGGTGTTCACCTCGTTACGGACCTGATCCCGTTCCTCGGCGAGGGCCCGCTGCCTGGCGTCCAACTCGATGATCTGATCGAGACCGGAGGTGTCCTCACCCCGACGGGCCAGGGCGGCCTTCACGGCCTCGGGATCTGAACGCAGCAGCCGGATGTCGATCACGGGTGCGAACCTAGCGGGAGGGCCGTGGCCCTACTCGACCGGTTCCTCGTCGGAGTGCAGCCGACGGTGGCGTCCCTCCGCCGGTCGCATCTGCTGGTTCTCCTGGTGGTGAACACGCGAATAGCCGATGAACTTTACGATGATGATCCCCCACAGGTAGAAGCCGCCCAGCAGCTTCATGATGAGCCCCGCCGCCTGCTGGTCCGATGTCACCGTCACCCCGAACGCCTCAAAGCCGTCGTCATAGTGCTTGTAGACCGTGCCTTCGGCGAAGGTCAGCCACGCCGCCGGAATGGTCGGGATGACCGACATCAGGAACAGGTAGATCATCTGACCCGGCACCGAGATCCTCAACTCGGGCAGGGGCGCCACCACCGGAACCCACATCAGCAGTGCCGCGACAAACAGCAGCAGATGGACCGAATAGTGGAAGGCCCCGGAGTCGAACGACCACTGCACCACACCACTCCAGTGGGTGAGCGCCGTCAGGGCGTTGAACAGCACGCCGGCCACCACTGGGTGGGCCAGGCGACGCAGGATTCTCGACCCGCGGCCACCCTCGAGCACCAGGAGGCGAGCCAGCCACGCCGGCATGGCCAGCAGGAACAACGGCGGCACGATGAA
>DPMC01000244.1:0-2106 GCA_003541675.1 Acidimicrobiaceae bacterium
CCAACTGAGCTAACGGCCCCGGAACGACACAGGCTAGCGGTCGCCCTTTAGTGGCACACCCGGCGAGAGATGGGTCAGCGGGAGCCAAACGACCAGGGACCACGGTCCAACAACGCGCCACCAACCAGCAGTACCCCACCGAGCGCCACCACTGGTAGGCCGCTGCCTACCGACCGTTCGAGCGACGAGACGGCGTCGACGGCCCGCACGTCGGAGATCTCCAGACCGGCCACTGCCAGCAGCACGCCCCCGGCCAGCAGCAGCACCAGCTTGTGCACCAGCCCCCGCTGTCCGATCCACAGTGCCCCGGTCACTCCGGCGGCAACCAGGCCGGTAACCAGCACGAGCACGGCATCGCCGGCGAGATCCCACCCGATCAGGTGGTCGACGGCTCCGTCGGCCCGATCCACAACGATCCACGGCAGGAACGTCCCCATGATGGCCAGCACCACGCCGACCGTCGCCGCCATCGCCGCCAGGCCGTTGCCCGCGGGTCGTTCCCGACGCGGTGGACCGTCCCCGAGGTCGGGTGGACCGACCGGCGGCACGTCGCCGGGATGTACGGCCCGGATGCCGAACGGCGGCGTATGGGGCAGCGGCGAATCAGCCCCGTGGGCACGGTCATCGCTGGTGCTGGCCTCGACCTCGTCGGCCGATTCCTGGTCATCCATGGGTTCCCCCGTTTCTCATCGGTCGCCCCGACCCGCTGTTGCGGATCGCCCGATCAGTCGAGCACCGGGCGGGATTTGAACCCGCGGCTTTACGGCTTTGCAGGCCGTCCCCTTGGGCCTCTCGGGCACCGGTGCATCTCTCCGGTCGAAACCGGAGCAGAGCCAATGGTAGCGCTGCGTCCCCGGCCTCAATCGGGCCGGTCCTCGGCCAACTTCACCGTGCAGGTGCCCTGGGCCAGAGCCACCAGACGCATCCCGTCGTCGGCCAGGTTCTCGACCCGGATCGAGACCACCGCGGATCGCTTCGTCATGGCCTCGATGGTGGCCGTGGCCCGGCACGTCCCCTCCGACACCGGCTTGAGGTAGTTGACCTTGAACTCGGTGGTGGCCGCCCATGACCCCGGCGGCATCACCGGGTAGAGGACCACGCCCAGGCAGTGGTCACAGAGGGCGGCCAGGCAGCCCCCGTGCATGTTTCCGATGAATGACAGGTGCTGGTCGTCCACGTCGAACTCGGCGACCAGGCGGCCGGCCGATATCTCCTCGTGGCGGATCCCCAGAAATCCGTCGATGCAGGTGTCGGACTTCCGCCCGACCATGAAATCGATGAAGCCCTGGTTCCGGACCTGTAGCCCGGACGCAGGAAGATCTTGTGTGGTCATCGTCGGCCCTCCTCACCCCGTCGGGGATGGTCGTCGCCCACGCTATGCACCAGCAAGGATGGGGCCATGACCGGCCCGAGGATGCGAACCGCCATCCAACTGGCTGCCGAGCAGGCGCCGTGGCCCGAGCATGTCGCATGGGTCGTCGAAGCCGAACGCCTGGGCATCGACCACTGCTGGGTGGCCGAAGCGTGGGGTGGGGATGCCGCCACGCCGATCGCCGGCCTTTCCCAACACGTCGAGCGGATGACCTTCGGTTCGGGCGTCTTCCAGGTGGGTGCCCGGTCAGCGGCCAACACCGCCATGACGGCCCTCACCCTGCAGCACATCACAGGCGGCCGGTTCAGCCTTGGCCTCGGGGCGTCGGGACCCCAGGTGGTCGAAGGGCTACACGGCGTGCCGTTCGCTCGCCCGCTCACCCGGATGCGTGAGACCATCGAGGTGGTTCGGATGGCCGAGGCCGGTGATCGTCTGGCCATCAACGGTGAACAGATCTGCCTTCCCCTGCCCGGCGGGGAGGGCAAGGCTCTCCGTTTGGCCCTACGACCGCCGGCCGGATCGGACTATCCACCCCTTCCGATCTACATCGCCTCGTTGTCGCCGAGGATGCTGGCCCTCACCGGCGAGGTGGCCGACGGTTGGTTGGGGACGAGCTTTGTCCCGGAAGGGGCAGCATCGTCTTTCGAGTCCCTGACGGCGGGGGCTCAACGGGCCGGGAGGTCGCTAACCGACCTGGACCTCTGCCAGGGCGCCGAGGTGGCCTTCGCCCGCGA
>DPMC01000244.1:2495-3389 GCA_003541675.1 Acidimicrobiaceae bacterium
GGCGGCATGGGGTCGGCCGACACCAACTTCTACAACGACGCGTACGCCCGCCAGGGCTTCGCCGAGGTGGCCGCCGAATCCCAGCGCCTCTGGCTGGCTGGCGACCGGGCGGCCGCCTCCTCGGTCATCCCCGACGAGATGGTGCTGGCCACCACCCTGCTGGGCACTGAGGAGATGGTGGCCGAACGCCTCCGGGTGTGGCACGACGTCGGCATCACCCACGTCCGCCTCTACCCGGCCGGCGACAACATGGAGGAACGCCTCGAGACGCTTGGACGGGCGCTGGACCTCATTCCCACCTGAGTGGAGTCCCGCTGGGAGGTCGCGCTGTGCCCGGCCATAGGGTCGATGCCATGAGCGACACCGATTACGCACCTAGTCCCTGGGAACCCGTTGCCGACCACGTCGAGCGCTATCTGGCCACCGACGGCGTCGATGGCTTCGAGTTCAATGGTGCCGAATGCATCATCCTGACCACGATCGGTCGAAAGTCCGGCATGGTCCGGCGGTCGCCGCTGATCCGTGTCCACGACGGCGAGTTCTATCTCGTGGTTGCCTCGATGGGCGGTGCGCCCAGGAACCCGATCTGGTACCTGAATCTGGCGGCCAACCCGGAGGTCACCATCCAGGACCGGGCTGAGGTCCACGAGCTGATGGCCCGCACTGCTTCGCCCGAGGAGAAAGCTGAACGCTGGCCGGCCGCATTGGCCGCATGGCCCGCCTATGCCGAGTACCAGACGAAGACCGACCGCGACATCCCCTTGGTGGTCTGCGAACCCCGCTGACCGGGACTTCTCTGTCGGTCAGCGCTTTGGACCGGACTCCCGCTTCGAGTTGATGACGCCGGTGTCGAAGCCGGCCAGGTGCAGGCCGCCGTGGAAGCGGGCGTGCTCG
>DPMC01000294.1 GCA_003541675.1 Acidimicrobiaceae bacterium
TCAAACACCGACGGCACCACGAACGAGGGCTTCAGGTCGGCTTCCGACACCGAGTCGGCAATGGCCCGGGCGGCGGCCAGCTTCATGTTCTCGGTGATGTCGGTGGCGCCTACATCCAACGCTCCACGGAAGATCCCGGGGAAGGCCAGCACGTTGTTGATCTGGTTCGGATAGTCACTTCGCCCCGTGGCCATCACCGCGGCGAGCCCGTCGGCCTCCTCTGGATGGATCTCAGGCTCGGGGTTGGCCATGGCGAACACGATCGGATCGGGATTCATGGTCCGCAGGTCGGCAGCGTCGATCAGGCCGGGGCCACTCACACCAACGAACACGTCGGTGCCGACCAGCACATCCTTCAAGCTTCCCATCTTCCGATCAGGATTGGTGTGGTCGGCGAACCACTCCTTGGCAACGTTCAGGTTGTCGCGCCCCGAGTAGACGGCACCCATCCGGTCCACCCCGACGATCTCGCCCACCCCCGCGTCCAGCAAGATCTTGCCCACCGCTACCCCAGCGGCTCCCATGCCGGCGATCACCACCGACAGGTCGCCCATGTCGCGGCCGGTAAGTCGGCAGGCATTCCACAGGGCGGCCAGGGTGACCACGGCCGTGCCGTGCTGATCGTCATGGAACACCGGGATGTCCAGGGCGGTCCGTAGGGCCTCCTCCACGTGGAAAGCGGCAGGAGCCGCGATGTCCTCCAGGTTGATGCCACCAAAGGTGGGGGCCAACCGAATCACTGTGTCGATGATCTCCTGCGGGTCGGTGACGTCCAGGCAGATCGGGAACGCGTCGACGCCCGCGAACTCCTTAAACAGCAGTGCCTTGCCCTCCATGACCGGCATGGCGGCCGCCGGACCGATGTCGCCCAGACCCAGCACGGCAGTGCCGTCGGTGACCACGGCGACCGTGTTCTTCTTGATGGTCAGTTCGTGGGCCCGAGCTGGTTCATCGTGGATGGCAATGCAGACCCGGGCCACGCCAGGCGTGTACGCCATCGACAGATCGTGGCGATCATTCACCTTGGCCAGGGACACGACCTCGATCTTGCCGCCCACGTGCATGTCGAAGGTGCGGTCGTACCAGTGGAGGATCTCCACCCCGGCCTGGTTCTCGATGGCCGTGACGACCGCCGCCGCGTGGTCCTCGTCACGGCAGTTGGCCACCACGTCGTTGACCAGGAGATCGCCACGGACGTCGAATCCGCCCATCGACATGATGTTGGCGCCGGCCTCACCAATGGCGGTGGCCAGACGACCCAGAGTGTTGGGCACATTGTCCAATGCCACCTGGAGGTGGATGGAATAGGCCGCGGTGGGGAGGAAGGGCATCGGACGAGCCTAGGAGTGACCCACAGGAACGCCCCGATCAGGAAAATCCCAATCAGAGAGTCAGGGCCCCTCGTAGGGAAAGCCGAGGTCCAGGGCAGTCACCAGTGGTCGGAAGGCGATGCCCATCTCAGCGGCTGCCGGCCCACACGTGCCACCCCGATCAACGATGGGCAGCACTGCCACCGGTTCGGCACCCAGTGCCCGAACTGCCGCTGCCGCCTCCAGCGGGGATGTCCCCCGGGTGACGGTGTCCTCGGTTATGACCACCCGGTCGCCAGGCAGCAGGGCACCGGCCAATCGACCCTGGACCCCGTGGTCCTTGGACTCCTTACGGATGCTGAACGACCGGAGATACCGACCACGGGTAGCAGCCACGGCGGCGATCCCGAAGGCAACCGGGTCCGCCCCGGCGGTAAGACCGCCAATGGCCGTGATAGGGCCGACGCCTTCGGCCGCGGCGGCATCCAAGGAGTCGATTTCAGCCAGCGCAGCATCAGCCACCAGCAGGATCCCCTCAGCCCGACAGGCCGTCTGCTTGGCGTCGCAGAACCACGTGCTCTTTCGTCCCGACTTGAGGGTGAAGTCCCCGGTGCGGATGGAGTGCTCCAGCAGATGGGCGATCAACGCCTCACGGTCGCTCACGATCCGATGCCCCCTTGCCTCGTCCCATTCATCCGTACCTGACCGCTACCGGCCGTCAGTTCACCGACCACCCGAGCCGGTCGATCGTGGGAGGCCAGCATGGCCACCACCGCATCGGCGTCACGATCAGGCACGGCCAGCACCATCCCGAGGCCCATGTTGAACACCCGGTCCATCTCGTTATCGGACACGTCACCCATGGCCTGTAACTCCCGGAAGATCCGCGGCACCTCCCACGTTGAGCGCCTGACCACGGCGTCCAGCTTGTCGTCCATGACCCGCGACAGGTTGCCGGGCAGGCCTCCACCGGTCACGTGGGCCACGGCGTGGACCTCATGATCGGCCAAGGCGGCCACCACGGCCGGGGCGTAGATCACGCTGGGATCGAGCAACTCGTCGGCCAGAGTGGTCGCCGCTCCCTCCCACGCCGGATCGTCGAGGTCGTGTCCAGCCACGTCGAAGGCCAGTCGGCGGGCCAGCGAGAACCCGTTGGACCGCAGGTTGGGCGACTCGATCCCGACCAGCACGTCACCGACGACCGCCGCGCTGCCGTCCAGCACTGCGTCACGTTCGACTGCCCCCACAGCGAAGCCCACCAGATCGAACTGGTCGGTAGCCATCACCCCGGGATGCTCGGCCATCTCGCCCCCAATGAGGGCACACTCCGCCTCGACGCACCCGGCGGCGATACCCGACACCAGCCCCTCCACCGCATCCGGGTCCAGTCGACCGACAGCGAGGTAGTCCAGGAAAAAGAGCGGTGCCGCACCCGCACACACCAGGTCGTCCACACACATGGCCACAAGGTCCCGTCCAATGGTGTCCAGCCGGCCGGTCTGGCGGGCGATCTCGGCCTTGGTGCCCACCCCATCGGTGGCCGAAACCAACAGAGGGTCCCGGTAGCCGGACCGGCCAATGTCGAACAAGCCGCCAAATCCCCCGATATCGCCGATGACCTCCGGCCGATAGGTACCGCGCACCAACGGACCGATCCGGCGCACCGCTTCTTCGCCTGCATCCAGGTCGACCCCGGCTGCTCGGTAGCTCTCGCCCGACCCGCTCTGATCCACCGATGTCACGAGCCGCGCCCGAACAGGCGGTTAGCGGCCGCGGTCGGAAGCTCTGCTTCGCCATCGTCGCCCTGTATCGGCATGGTCCTCTCGGGAGCGGATATGCCCTCCGGCCCCTCCAACACGGCCTTGGAGAGATTCACCGGAATTTCGATGGGGTAGGTCCCGGTCAGACAGGCATCGCAGAAGCCGGCACCCACCGTACCGGTGGCCTCCAGCAGGTGGTCCAACCTCAGATAGGTGAGGCTTTCCACCTCGAGGTACTCACGGATCTCGTCCACGGTGAGGTTGGCGGCCAGCAACTCGCCGCGGGTACCAGTGTCCATCCCGTAGAAGCATGGCCAGCGGTAGGGCGGCGAGGAGACCCGCATGTGGACCTCAGTCGCGCCAGCGTCGCGCAGCATCCGGACCATGGCCCGCGTGGTGGTGCCCCGCACGATGGAATCGTCGACCACAACCAGACGCTGACCCTCGATGTTGTCGCGCAGGGGGTTGAGTTTCATGCGTACCGCTGCGGTCCGCAGGGCCTGGGTGGGTGCGATGAACGTACGCCCGATGTACCGGTTCTTCACCAGACCCTGGCCGTACGGAATGCTGCTGGCCCGTGCATAACCCTCGGCCGCTGGGATCCCGGACTCTGGCACCCCCATGACCAGATCGGCGTCCACCGGAGCCTGAGCAGCCAACATCTCACCCATGCGAACTCGGGCATGGTGCACGCTCTGGCCGTACAGGATGCTGTCGGGTCGGGCGAAGTAGACGAACTCGAAC
>DPMC01000030.1 GCA_003541675.1 Acidimicrobiaceae bacterium
CGGGTCTCGACGCCGTGGCCGCCGAAGTGGTCGCCTCCGGAGGCGCCATGACCACGGTTGCCGGCGACGTCTCCAGGCGGACCGACTGCGGCGCAGCGGTGGACGCGGCAGTGGCAACCCACGGGCGCCTCGACGTCCTAGCCAATATCGCCGGCGTGGTGTGGGCTGAGCGCGTGGCCGATATCACCGAGGAGGGCTGGAACCGCATGATGGAAATCAACGTGTCAGGCAGTTTTTGGTGTGCTCAGGCTGCGCTCCCCCATCTGATCGAAAGCCGCGGCAACATCGTGAATATCGCTTCGAACGCCGGCCTAATGGGACAGGCCTACACGGTGGCCTACAGCACCACGAAGGGCGCGGTGGTCAACATGACCCGGGCACTAGCCATGGAGTACGTCAAGGAGCCTGTCCGGATCAACGCCGTAGCACCGGGCGGCGTCAACAGTCCCATGAGCCAGAACTTCAAGATGCCCGACGACCTCGACTTTTCCCTGATGCAGCCCTACATGGGCTTCCGAAAGATGGCGGACCCAAGCGAACTGGCCAACGTGATCGCCTTCGTGGCGTCCGACGAGGCCAGTCGCATGCACGGGGCCATCGTCTCAGTGGACGGCGGCCTGACCGCGGGCTGATCCGACTACCGTCGGATCCATGGATCGGCCCTACGTCCTCGGTGTGGACCTCGACGGTGTGTGCGGGGACTACACAGAGGCATTCCGTACCGTGGTAGCCGAAGAGTTGGGATGTTCGCTAGACGATCTTCCGCTGGAACGTTCTTGGGATTTCTCCGAGTGGGGCCTGGACGAAGAAGAATTCGAGCGCCTCCACCACCATGCGGTAACCGAGCGTCGGATCCTCTCGTGGATGCCGGTTCTTGAGGGGGCGGCCGACGTCCTCTGGCGACTCTCTGATGCCGGTGTGTGGATCCGGATCATCACCCATCGTCTCTATGTCAACTGGAGCCACGCCACTGCCATTGCCGACACTGTCGAGTGGCTGGACCGGGTACGTATCCCGTACCGCGACATCTGCTTCATGGGCGACAAGCCCGAAGTGGGTGCCGACCTCTACATCGACGACGGGCCCCATAACGTCGAAGCGCTTCGTGAGGTCGGCAATAGGGTCATCATTTTCGATGCGCCCTACAACCAGCATCTCGGTGGCACCCGGGCCCAGACGTGGACCGAATGCGAGCAGCTGGTGCTGCGCGACGCCGCCGACCGGGGCTACGAGTTCCAGGTATCGCTTCCCGGCCTCGACCAGGGCGCAGACCGACTCGACGATCCGGGCCCAGCCGACCCGTTAGCCGAAACCGTCGATTAGCTCCGTCGGAAGTCGGGCGCCCGCTTCTCGGCGAAGGCCCTCGGGCCCTCCTTCGCGTCCCGAGAAGAGAATACGGCCCGACTAAGGGGCTCCTCAAAGGAATAGGCCTCGTCCTCGGTCATGCCCGGTGTCTCCCGAAGGGTACGGAGGATGGCTTCCACGGCCAGAGGGCCGTTAGACGCCACTGCTGCGGCGACCTCACGGGCCCGGTCCAACGCTGTTCCGTCGGGGACCACATGACCGATCAGGCCCAATGACTTCGCCTCGGTCGCCGACACGTGCTTCCCGGTGAGCAAGATGTCGGCCGCCTCGGTGAACGGAATCTGACGGGCCAGGCGGACCGCCGATCCACCACCCGGATACAGCGACCAGCGGGCCTCGGATACCCCGAACGTGGCGCTCTCCCCGGCCACCCGAATCTCCGTACCCTGGAGGATCTCGGTTCCCCCGGCGATGGCGTTCCCCTCCACGGCAGCGATCACCGGCACCCGGGGGTGACGGGTTTTGAGCAGGCCGTCATAGATCCAACCGGATCCGTCGCGCTCCATACGACCCGCCACGTCGTAGTCGTCGCTAGCGTCCACATCGCCTGCCATGGCCCGGAGGTCCATCCCGGCACAGAAGTGGTCACCGCTACCGGTGAGGATGCACACCCGGATGCTCTCGTCGGCGTCGATCTCGTCCCAGGCGTCGGCCAGACGGGCGAACATGGCCAACGTCATGGCGTTTCGCCGGGATGGGCGATTCATGGTGAGCACCATGACGGGGCCGTCACGGTCAATCAGTAGATCAGGCACTCGGTTCTCCTCGTTAGCCGGCGGCCAGGGACGGCAGGACTTCGTCGGCCATCAACTGCAGTGACTCCCAACCAATGGCCGGGTCGATGCCTCCACAGAGCGGATGGGAAACGGCCGCTCCGGTTTGGCGGATCAAGTCCACGCACTCCTCCGGGGTGAGGATGGCGTGCTGGCCGCCAGCCCGGAGGGTTGCCAGGTCGGTGGCGTCGACCTGCCAACTGGTGCGCTGGTCGGGCTTCTGCCACGAGGCATAGGCCCGGGCGTCGTATAGAAGATTCTCGCCGATGCGATTCCAAAGGCCATCGGGATCCCGGGTGACCAAGACGAGTCCCGGGCCGGACGGCATCATGCAGAAGGGGGTCTCGTGGCCCACCCGTGCAGATTCCGCCAGATAGGCGACCTCAAGTTCCGGGTCGTGCACGGCGGGTACGAACGGCAGGTGATGCTGGGCTGCCCGATATGCCGATACCTCTACCGAGCCGCCGACCGCCAACAACGAGTGGGGATCGCTGGCCGGACGCGGCGTCACCCACGCCGTGCGACCGTTCACCACGAACGGCTCTCCCTTCCATGCCTCAAGCATCGTGGCCAAACTCTCGTCGGTGGCCCGGCCTCGACGGGTCCGGTCCCGACCAAACATGGCGAACTCCTCGTCCCGATAGCCGACACCGGCCACCACGCTGATCCTGCCGGGGGCCATGAGGTCGATGGCCGCTATGTCCTCAGCCACCCGGAGTGGCTCGTGCAGGGGAAGCAATAGGGCCGAGACCGAGCAGAAGAGGTTGCGGGTGGCACCCAGGACACCGGCGGCCACGACTAAGGGGGCGCTCATGAAACCGTCCTCGGATCCGTGATGCTCTGACAGGACGACCCCGGCGAACCCGTGCTCGTCGGCAAATCGACACATCTCGAGCATCTCGGCGTACTGGCGTCCATGCGTCAGGTCGTCTACAAACGGCGGGATTCGCAGATCAAATCGGAGAAGGATCATCGATCGGCCTCATCGACGGGCGAGCAGGCGCGACCTTGGGCCAGCGCAGCAAAAGCGTCACGGGCAACCTCTAGGTCCTCCCGGTTGGTGATGCCGATCCAGTCCTCGTCGGTGTCGAGCACCTGTATCGACAGCCGACCCACGGCTCGCTGCTCATCTAACGCCTCGGGTAACAGGAACTCGGATGTCTCGGAGTAGCGGTGTTCGTCATGAAAGGCCATCCACTGTTCCCTCAGTGCCTCGATGGCAGCCAAAGGAAGGGCCCAGATGTTCATCGAGACCGGGGTCTCTGGTGACAGCTCACCAGGCGGGTCGGCGGCACGAATGACCTCTCCTTGAGCTTCGTTGCTATCGCGGCCGATGCCGTGGGTCTCGACAAGGCCCGCTAGACGGCCATCGGAATCCCGACGGCACACGCCCCGCGAGACCGTCCCGGTGGCCGGCAGGGTTCGCCCGAGACGAAATCCGAGCATGGCAGCGACAGGCATCTGTCCTGCCGGTTCGGCAACCGCGGACGCTATTCGGGCAATGCCGGTGGGGCCATAGTGGTCGTCGGCGTTGAGCACCACCACCGGACCATCGAGTACAGCGTGGGCGCTGACCACGGCGTGGCCGGTCCCCCACGGCTTGGCCCTCGCTGGTCCGAAGGCGTCCTGATGCACCATCACCAGGTCGAGATCATCGCCATGCTGGGCCATCAGGTGCCTACGGATGTCCCTGTCGAGGTCGGTCCGTCCGATCACCACCACCCGCGTTACACCAGCCAATGCCGCCTCACGAATGGAATGGTCGAGAATGGCCGATCCCTGCGGGCCCACGGGGGCCAACTGCTTGGTGCCCCCGAAACGCGATCCCAGGCCGCCCGCTAGGAGCAGCAGGCTGATCACGGGTTCAGTAGTCATCACGGCGGGCCATCATCGTCCGAGCCGGGTCAGTCGGCGGCAGCGTTGGGGTCCCGTTCGCCTCGCAGAAAGGCTGCCCGGGCCTCATCTCCCCGACCCAGCAGGTTCAATTCGAAGGTGAAACCCTGCTCGAAGCGATAGCTGGTTCGGACATCCA
>DPMC01000142.1 GCA_003541675.1 Acidimicrobiaceae bacterium
CAGAGTTCCGACAGTTTGATCCGGATCTCGCGGGCTGCCACCAGGTTGGGTCCACTCCCCACCACGGCCCAGTAGCGCCGACCCGGGGCGTGCCGTGAGGCGATCGACGCCACCTGGTCACGCATCCCCAGCACCTCGACCATCGCGTCGGGCAGGGCCCGCAACCCGGTCAGCACGTCGGCCCGATCGGGCGCACCGGGGGCCCCGGCCGCGTCAGCAATCGCCACGGCTAGCAGGATCCCGGCCACCGCCTGGGCGTAGAAGGCCTTCGTGGAGGCCACGCTCATCTCTACGTCGCGACCATCGGACGTGTACAACACGCCGTCGGCCCGGCCGACCAGGTCGCTGTTGCGCCGGTTCACGATGGCCACCACCCGGGCACCCCGGGTCCGCACCAGATCGACGGTGCGATTGGTGTCTGTCGTCGTCCCCGACTGGCTGATGGCCACTACGAGGGTGTCGGACATGTCCGGCGTCAGGCCGAAGCCCGAGAGTTCGGTGGCCGGTAGGTCCTCCACGATGATGCCGTCGGACCCAGCCAGTTCAGCCTCGAGGGCACGGGCCACCGAGCCACCTGCGATGGCCGCTGTGCCCTGGCCGATGATCAGGATCCGTCGAATCGATCCGTCAGACAGGCCGGCCCGCACATCGGCTCCCAGCGCGTCCTCCCCCAGACGGACCCGCCAAACCGCGGGGGTATCGCCGACAGGAACAAGCCGGCCACGCAGGGTGGCCCTGACCGAGTCCGGCGACTCGCCGATTTCCTTTAGGAGAAAGTGGGGGTGATCGCCCCGGTCGATATCCCGGGTGGTGATCTCGGCTCGGGCCAGATCGGCCTCGGTGACCGGCAACGATCGTCCGTCATACGACCGTCGGACCATCCCGTGGAGCGTCCCCGCCAGCGCACCGTCCAACTCCAGGATCTGGCCCCGGCTGGCCCCCGGATCGTCCGGATCGGCCGGTGTCTCGCCATCCATCCGGACGAACTCAGTCGTCACCTCCACCACCCCGTAGGGTTCGGAGGCCACGACGTAGGCGTCCTCGGCTAGGCCCACGTAAAGCCCCTGGCCGCTGCCTCGCAGAGCGAGGAGGAGCCTGTCGGGCGCGTCGCCGGTCGCCGCCCCGATGGCCACTGACCCATCAAAGACGCTCACCGCCCGGCGGAATGCCTCGGAACGATCATGGCCGGCAGCCAAATGGGTGGCACACAGCACCGGTATCACCTTGGCGTCGGTGGTTATCTCCGGAGCCACGCTGAGACCTTCGGACACCATCAAGTCGGCGTGGTTGTCGACATCACCGTTGAGCACCGCGGTGACCAGCGGGACTGACACCCCATCGGCCCGAACAGAATCCACCGGGTGGGCGTTGGGCTCGGAGATCAGGCCCACGCTGGCCCACCGGGTGTGGCCCAGGATCGACCCCTCCACCCCGGGGGCGACCAGAGCCCGGGCCAGAAGGCCGTCGGCAGCCAACGACGCACGTAGGACCGCCGTGTTGTCGCCCAGCTCGCCTATCTCGGCTGCCGCCTTGACCACGAAGGCCAGACCACCGCCGTCCAGCACCCGGACACTGCCCGTGCGGTGGAGACCGTCGACCGTTCGGCCGGCCACCTCCGGGTCGTCAGCAGCCAGATCGTGATTCCAGACCGTCACCTGGATACCGGCTGAATCCCGGCCCCTGACCTCGAGGCGGTCGATGGCCGACAGGGCCTGTTGGATCGAGAGGAGGACACCCAGCCCGGCGTCGCTCGGTGCGATGCGAGGCGAACGGAGTGATCCCACTCCGACGTGGGTACCGAGCCTGTCCCGGGTCACGCCCCAGACGGCATCCCGCAGTGCTACCAGGGCGGCATTGGCCGCTTCGACTCCGTCGGATGAATCCGATCCGTCTGGAGTGGTCACCCGACGCTCCAGCACCGCTTCCATCCCAGCGATCTGATCCGGAAGATCAGCCAGTGCCGCGGTGATCCGCCCGGCCAGACCAGCATCCCGATCGAGGGCCAGGAGCCCGGGGAGGCCTCCCAGCAGACGATCGGCCTCGGCGATCTGACCAGCGGCCGTGGTCACCCGGTCAGCCATCTGCGGGCCGTCAGGCCCGCCGAGCAGCGCGGCGGCGTCGACGAGCAGCGTCAGGATCGACTCGGCGGTGGGAACGTCCCGGGAGGGCGGCCTTCGGAGGATCGCGATTATGCCGCACATGTGTTGATCACCCTCCTGTTGCTCGATGCCTGTCGTTGTTTGGTCGTCGCCGGCCGTTCGTTGTCGGCACAAGATCGCAGGCCGGCCCGGTTTACAGGCACTCTAGGAATCGTACGGGGTTAGTACCGGTCGGCCCGGCGGACGCTCTCGACAAGACGATCGGCCACCGCTGCGGCCTCGGCCGCGTCAAAAGCCTCGACCATGACCCGAACCACCGGTTCGGTCCCCGAAGGGCGCACTAGCACGCGGCCCGCCGAGCCCAACTGGGCGGCGGCCTCGGTCACCTCGTCAGCCATCGATGCCACCACCGTGACACCATCGGCTGACACCGGAACAGCGTGCAGCACCTGGGGGGCGCGCACCATCAGGTCAGCCACCCGGCCACCGAGAGTTCGGCCGGCACGGCCCGCCGCCACCAGGGCCTGGATGCCCGTCAATAGGCCATCGCCGGTGGTGGCCATGGACCGGAAGATCACGTGGCCGGACTGCTCACCACCTAGGACCCAGCCATTGGCCTCCAAGGCCTCGAGGACGTAGCGGTCGCCGACGGCCGTCTCGTGCACGGCGATGCCGTGGTCGGCCAACGCTCGGCGCAGGCCCAGGTTGGCCATGACGGTGACGGCCATGGTGTCGCCGGTCAGCAGCCCACGATCGTGGAGGTCGATACCGCACACAGCCAGTAGGTCATCACCGTCGAGCAGGGTCCCGTCGTCGCTCACGGCAATCACACGGTCGCCGTCGCCATCGAAGGCGAGGCCGGCGTCAGCCCCCGTCTGGAGCACGGCGGCCCGAAGGTCGTCCGGATGCGTCGAGCCACACCCTTCGTTGATGTTGCGGCCATCAGGCGAGGCGTGTATCACGCCCACCTCGGCACCCAGTCGACGCAGGATGTCGGCCGCGAACGCTGAGGTGGCACCGTTGGCGCAGTCCACGACTAGGGATCGTCCGGCCAGGGGTCGCTCGTCAACCTGCTGCCTGGCGACCTCCCGCCCATCGAGAGACCCCTCATAGATCGCCCATCTGATCAAGGCTTCGACCCAACGACGACCAGCGGCGGTCTCCTCGGAGGGGTCGTCCCAGTCGGGCGCCACCCTCGGACCATCGAGCCGGGGGCAGGCGTCCCACGCCTCCTGGATCGCCGACTGCACCCGGTCATCGAGCTTTCGGCCCCCAGCGGCGAACAACTTGATCCCGTTGTCGAACCACGGGTTGTGCGACGCCGAGACCACCGCGCCAGCCACCCCGTCGATCTGGCACTCGTGTGCGACAGCAGGTGTGGGGACAACCCCGAGGGAGGTGACGTCGAGACCACCGTCCACCAGGCCTTCGGCCAGTGCAAGGGCAAGAGCAGGACCCGACTCACGGGTGTCGCGGCCGATGACCACACAATCCGCTCCCAGATGGGCCGCCGCGGCACGCCCCAGGGCCCGTACCGCCGGCTCATCGAGAACGGAACCGGCCCGGGCGCGGACGCCGTCAGTACCGAATCGCAGCACCTGTCCTGAAGCTGCCGGTCCTGAGGAAGGCGGATGCACTGAGCGTCCGGTCATGTCGGCAGCGTAGGAGCCAGCCGGGGACCAGTCCCCGACCCCCCCACGCCGTCGATCAGCGCTTGGAGTACTGCGGAGCCTTGCGGGCCTTGTGGAGTCCGTACTTCTTGGACTCCTTCTTGCGATCGTCGCGCGTCAGCAGGCCAGCCTCCTTGAGGGCCGGACGACGCTCGGGCTCTAGGGCCTCTAGTGCACGGGCGATGCCGAGGCGCATGGCCCCCGCTTGACCAGCGATGCCGCCGCCGTGCAGGGTGGCGTCGATGTCGTAGGCGCCCTCCGTGGCGGTGACCCTCAGCGGCTCGGTGAACACCAGACGGTGGCTCTCCGACGGGAAGTAGTCCTCGGCCGTACGACCGTTGACGGTGACCGTGCCGTTGCCCGGGCGCAGGCGCACACGAGCGACCGACTCCTTGCGGCGACCAGTGGATTGGATGAGGGGACTGGGCATCAGGTGCTCCTGTCAGGGCCGGCCGCTCAGGCCGTGCGGGCCCGTGCGTGATCGATGGCCAGCGGCTGGGGCTGCTGTGCCTCGTGGGGATGATCGGCGCCGCGGTACACCTTCAGCTTGGTGAGCTGCTGGCGGCCCAGGCGGTTCTTGGGAATCATCCCCCGGATGGTCCGGCGGACGGCCTCTTCGGGCTTCTCGGCCAGGAAGGTGCCGTAGGCCCGGGTACGCAGACCGCCCGGGTAACCCGAGTGGTCGTAAACGTTCTTGTCGGTGTTCTTGGCGCCCGTCAGCACGAC
>DPMC01000225.1:0-5535 GCA_003541675.1 Acidimicrobiaceae bacterium
ATCGGCTTACCGATGGCCGACTCGCCCAGTCTGACGAATTGGAAAGAGCGGGATTAGTCACGGATAAAGGCTCCGACCGTCTCCACGTGGGACGTACCGGGAAACAGGTCGACGACCACCAGGCGTTCGAGCCGCATTCCGGCTTTCGCTAGCAGTGCAGCATCGCGGGCGAATGACGAGTGGTCGCAGCCGATCAGGACGAACAGGTCGGGCTGACATTTCAGCAAAACCCGGGCGCTGTCACGGTCAAGGCCTGCCCGGGCCGGATCGGCAACCACCACCTGGGCAGGAGTGGCCTTCCACTGTTCCACGGTCGACGGAGCAATCCGGACGCTGCCGTCCTTGATACGGGCACCGAGGTTGACGCGGGCGTCGGCCAGTGAGGCCTTGCCGCGTTCCACTGCAGTGACGGAGCGACCTTCCCCAACGGTGCCGGCAAAGATTCCCACCCCGGCGTAGGCGTCGACCATCGGGCCATTGGCAGTGGGTGCGAGGGCGGTCACCATGGCGTCTACCACTTCGACCAGGGCGTCCACGCCGGCGGGACGGTTCTGGAAAAACGACCGGGCCGAGATCCGCCATCGGCGACCTGCCGCCTCCTCGTGGATCCACGCACGTAGGCCGGCGTCCAATTCGTTGATCGAGACCACGAGGACGTCCTCGGGCACGTCGACCTCCTCGGGGTCACCGCCGTCGACAATGACGATCCGGTCGCCGGTGCGGGCACCCACCCGGATGGTTACCTCGGTGGCCTCGTCGAAACGGCCGTCCAGTAGGAGTTCCTCAACCCCCGGATCAACCGCTGAACAGGATCGGGGAATGATGACCTCGTGGGATCCGCCGGCCCGGTAGCCGGCCCGACCGCCGACCACCGCGGCCCGCACTGTCGTCCGTCCGTGATCGTTCATAAGGGGTCGGATCTCTGCGTCGGGAAAGGCAACATCGGCCCGGGCCAGCTGGTCGGTCACCATGCCGGCCTTCATGACGGCCTGGTGGCCGGGGTCAACGTGGAGTAGATCACAGCCTCCGCAACCCTCGGTTCGGTGGCGGCATAGCACGTCAACTCGGTGGGGCGACGGAGAAACGATCCGCAGGATGCGGGCCCGAGACCAGCGCTTGTCCTGCTGGAATACGGTGGCCTCGACGGTCTCGCCGGGCAGGGCGCCCTCCACGAACACCACCAGACCGTTGTCCGCCCGGGCGATCCCGGCACCATCGCGTGCCGTGTCGATTACCTGGAGTTCCACGATGGGACGGTAACCGCCGGCGAAGTCTGGGAAGGCCGTCCACGGGAGGGTTACGGTCGTCGCCGGCGAGCCACCCGGCTCGCAACACACGAACACGGGGATATGAACATGCAGGAAGCGTCCGCTTCCATGGGACGGGTGCTCACCGAAGATCAGGTTGACGACTACCTGAGAGACGGCTGGCTGTCCCCGTTCGATCTGCTGACCGCCGACGAAGTGGCCGCGGCTCGTCTAGCCCTGGAAAGCTTCGAGGCATCCTGCGGCGGTGATCTCGGGCCTGTCTACCGGTCTGGTTCCCACATGCTGCTGCCATGGGTCGACGACCTCATGCGCCACCCCCGCCTGTTGGACGCCGTGGAGGAGCTGATCGGCCCCGACCTTCTGTGCTGGAACTCCATCTTTTGGATCAAGGAGGCGGACAGCGCCAGCTACGTGGGCTGGCACCAGGACTACGAGTACTGGGGTCTTGACGACGATCGCCTGGTCAGCGTCTGGATCGCCTTGTCTTCAGCCAGTGCGGAGGCGGGTTGCATGTCGGTTATCCCCGGGAGTCAACGACGCTCGATCAGCCATCGTGACACCTACGCTGCCGACAACCTGTTGAGCCGTGGCCAGGAGCTCGAGATCGATCCGAGTGAACATGACCCGGTTTCCATGCCGTTGTCACCCGGTCAGGTGTCGTTCCATAACGTCCGGACGGCCCATGGTTCGGGTCCCAACACCACAGATGACCGGCGAATCGGCCTGTCGCTGCACTTCATGCCGACGTCGGCCCGCCAAACCAAGGTCGACTGGGACGCTGCCGCCCTGGTACGCGGAATCGACGACCACGGGAACTTCGCCCACTGCCCACGACCGAAGATTGACATGGACCCTGACACGCTTCCGTTCTTCCAGAAAGCCGCTGAAGCAATGCGCGAGATCATCTACACGGACACGCCGACCACGGAGCAGTCGAGCTGAGGTCGGACCGGTGTCGCTGTGTGAAGCGGCAAGAGGTGCCGGTGGCATGGAGTAGAAGGGGGCCATATGAGCGAGGTCGGAAAGGCAAGGCGAATGGCTGAACCAGCGAACAGCTCAGAGAGAAAAACGCAGGAATACAGGGTTTCTGAGTTGTGGCGATATCCGGTCAAGTCGATGGCTGGTGAAAACATCGACGTGGCCGAGGTCGGCATTGATGGAATCGCCGGCGACCGACGGTGGGCGGTCCGTGACCTGGAGACCGGCAAAGTTGCGAGTGCTAAGAAGACCCGACCCTTCGGTGCGCTCCTGCACTGGGCTGCGTCCACGACAGACGATGGAACGGTCCTGGTCGAGTCTCCCGACGACGACGCCTGGATCGCCGGCGATCCGGCACTAGATCGCGCCCTCTCCGCTACGTTCGACAGACCGGTGGCCATGGTTGCCGCCGAGGACGACCGGCAAGAGTCCTACGACGCCGAGTGGGAACTGATTCCCGGCGCGTTGCCGTCGGTCAGCGCCGAGGTGCCAATGGCGGTAGCCAGCGCCTCGATGGCGTTTATCGATGCCTCAGCGCTACACCTGGTGACCGAAGGGGCGCTGGATCATCTGGGAGACCTTGTGGGTGCGGCCGTGGCGGTAGAGCGCTTCCGACCAACGGCACTCCTTCGGGCGGTGAACGTCGGGGTTTCCTGCGGATTCGTTGACCTTGACTGGGGTGAGGGCGAAGCAACACTTGGTGGGGCATCCCTAAAGATGAGTGGTCCGACGCCCCGGTGCGTGATGACCACCCTGTCTCAGCGGGGTCTGGATCCACTCCGTGCGGGACTCCAAGCCTTGGCTGTCAACGCTCGACGCGACACCCTGATCGGAAACCTCCCATGCTTTGGCACGGCGGCCGAGGTGACCGGTCCGGGCACAGTTCGCCTAGGCGACCGGTTCGCCTTCACTGGCTGAGCCCGCAGCGCCGCCTAGGGGGCGAGACGGGTGCGGTCGACGGATAGCGAGAGCACATCGGGGCGGCTGTAGTGCCCAGCGGGATCGAAGTTCTGTCTCTGCCGCGCCACTTCGCTCACGTCGATGTCGGCCCACACGATGCCGTGCTCGTCCCGGACCGGTTCGACGATCCACCTTCCGTCTGGGCCGGCAATGCATGTGCCGCCGTTGTGGTACTTCTGGCCCGACGGCAACTGATCCCGCACCGGGAGGTCTTCCGGCAGATCCTCAGAGCAGTACATGGCCCCTACGCTGACGACGAACATGCGCCCCTCTTTGGCGACGAACCTCGTGACGTCCTCGGTGAGCCCTGCCGAACCGGGCCAGGCGGCCACGTGGACCTGTGAACCGGTGGCGTACATGGCCGAACGGGCCAGCGGCATCCAGTTCTCCCAGCAGTTCAGGCCGGTCAAGCGGACGCCCCGGTGGTTGTGGGCCACGAGACCGGCTCCGTCGCCGTCGGCCCATACCAGGCGCTCACCGTAGGTGGGCTTGAGCTTGCGGTGTACACCGACGATTCCCGAAGTCGGATCGATGGCCACCAAAGAGCAGTAGACCGATCCGCCCGATGCAGCTCGCTCGACCACGCCGACGTAGGTAAACGCCCCTATCTCCTGGACGGCGTCGACAACCTGAGCGAACTCGGGACCGTGTACCTCGACAGACTGGTCTACGTACCTGGCGAACGTCTCCTGCTGGTCGGGGTCCTCCCACGCCGCGGCGTTGGTCAAGTCCAGCCACACCGGGTAGCCGGGCACAAAAACCTCAGGAAAAGCGACCAGATCGGCCCCACCGGCACCAGCCTCGGCAATCCGATCGAGGACCACGCCAATGGTGGCGGCACGATCGAGATACACGGGGCTTGTCTGGATGGCGGCGATTCGCATTGTTGATGGTCCTCCTATTCGGAAATGTCCGGTTCAATTGGCTGGCGTGCCAGCCAGACGGCGAATCAGGCGACTGACACGGAAGCCTGGTCGGGACTGTCGAAGCACATCACGCCGTCGTCGATCTCACCGCGGCGAATCATCTTCACGTCTCGTCGGTAGTCCTGTGGGTTCAGCCACGGAGCGTGGTCGCCCTGACGGGGGAGGAGGTGGAGGCTCCGGGTCATATAGCCGGCGGGGAAGTCGTCGATCCACGGGCGTGAGGGCATGTCGATGTCTTCGTCGCGCAACCGGGGTGTGCACCGTGTGGCGCCAACATCAGCCATGTGATTCAAGAGGCGACAAACGTATTCGGAGGTCAGGTCGGCCTTGAGCGTCCATGAGGCGTTCACGTACCCGAACGTCGACACAAGATTCGGAATATCGGAATATCCGAGTCCGCGGTAGGTCCAGGTCTTGGCAAAGTCGACCGGTTCACCGTCTACGGCGAAGTTCATCTCGCCGAGGGTGACGAGGTTCAGCCCAGTGGCCGTCACGATGATGTCGGCATCGAGTTCGTCGCCGGACTTCAGGCGGATGCCGGTCTCAGTGAATGTCTCGATGTGGTCGGTCACCACCGAGACCTGTCCCGAGGAGATGGCCTTGAACAGGTCGCCGTCGGGAATCAGGCAGAGTCGTTGGTCCCATGGGTTGTACGACGGGGTGAAGTGGGTGTCGATGTCGTAGTCCGGCCCGAGCCCCGCACGCACGCCCGATAGCAGCAGGTTTTTGACCTTCTCGGGATCGGCACGGGTCTTGCGGTACACGAGGCCCTGGCGGACCACGTTCTTCTTTCGCACGATCGCGTAGGCCAACTTGGACGGCAAGAACCTTCGTAGACGGTTGGCGATCACGTCATGGGCCGGTCGCGACACCACATAGGTTGGCGAGCGCTGAACCATGGTGACGTGTTCGGCGTCATCAGCCATGGCCGGCACAAGCGTCATGGCTGTGGCGCCCGAGCCGATTACCACCACGCGCTTTCCGGCGTAGTCGAGGTCCTCGGGCCACTTCTGTGGGTGGATGATCGTCCCGCCGAAACGCTCCCGCCCCAGGAACTCCGGCGTGTAGCCGTCGCGGTAGCTGTAATAGCCGGAACACATGAACAGAAAACCGCATGTGAGCACGACCGATTCAGTGGTACCACCCGTGGGGTCGGTCCTGGTGGCCGTCACCGTCCAACGGGCGTCGATGCTTGACCACTGGGCGTCGGCTACCTGATGGCCAAAGCGGATGTATCTGGCTAGATCGTTCTCAGCCACCGTCTCACGCAGATAGTCGAGAATGACCGGACCGTCGGCAATCGATTTCTCGTGTTTCCACGGCTTGAATCTAAAGCCGAGGGTGTGCATGTCACTGTCGGATCGGACGCCGGGATACCTGAACAGGTCCCATGTGCCGCCGAT
>DPMC01000225.1:5971-9253 GCA_003541675.1 Acidimicrobiaceae bacterium
AGGTGCTCGTGTTCCACCATGGGATGGACAATAGGAAAGCTGTGGGACGGGTGGGGAACCGGGCGCGGCAACAGACACCAGACCAGAGGATGGTGGCTCAGATTTGACGGCTAAACTGGACGATCGTTCAGTTCGCCGGACGTGATGACTCCCCTTATGACAGAACCGACGACTATCAGCGGCACTCAAAGGCAAATACTCGAGGCTGTCCTGTCCTGCCTCGCTGAAGGTGGTATTGCTGGAGTAAGCATGCGGGCCGTAGCCGCTGAGGCCGGTGTTTCGCTCGGCCTACTGAACTATCACTTTGCCGGCAAGCAGGCCCTCATAGCGGAGGCCGTACAGCTGGCCTGTGATCGCCTGCTGAGCGATTCCCTGTTGTCGCTCAAAGGCGTAGTGGGCGCTGATGACCGAGTCCGTGCTTTCATCCGGGGAGCGGCTGCTGACGAGTTTTTGTCACCGGAGTACCTTCGCCTCCGCTTAGTGATCTGGGCCGCGGCGCGCCTCTATCCCGACATAGGCGTAGTGGACTTGCTCGTCTACCAGGAGTATGTGGATCGGATGGAAGAGCTCATCGGGGAGGCCCGTCCCGGCCTCAGTGCCGAGGATGTCCACCAGCGGGCTGATGACGTGTCCATCAACCAGAACGGACTGTGGCTTCACTGGGCTCGGTTCCGGAACCGGGAGTCCCTGGAACGTGGGTTGCGACGTTGCGAGGACATCGCCCTCGGTGCAGGCTGAATGGTGCCCTCGACCTCGTTGCGACATCGCACCCATCTCGAACAACTGGAGGCCGAGGCCATTCACGTAATGCGTGAGGTCGTGGCCCAGTTTGAGCGGCCGGTAATGCTCTATTCGATCGGCAAGGACTCCTCGGTCCTGTTGCACGTAGCCCGCAAGGCCTTTGCGCCGGGACCTATTCCGTTCCCGCTGCTTCACGTAGACACCACGTGGAAGTTTCGGGAGATGATCGAGTTCCGGGACCGCACGGCCGTCGAGCTAGGCCTCGATCTCATCGTCCATTCGAACCCGGAGGGTGTGGCGGCCGGCATCAACCCGTTCGACCACGGGTCACGCAACTACACCGATGTCATGAAGACCCAGGGTCTGCGCCAGGCCCTCGACGCTGGCGGGTTCGACGCGGCGTTCGGTGGGGCACGCCGCGACGAGGAGAAGTCCCGGGCCAAGGAGCGGGTATTTAGCTTCCGGGATGGCAACCACCGGTGGGACCCCAAGAACCAGCGTCCCGAACTCTGGAATCTTTACAACGGACGGGTCGACCGGGGCGAGAGCATCCGGGTGTTTCCGATCAGCAACTGGACCGAGCTAGATGTCTGGCAGTACATCCACCTGGAAGGCATCGAGATCGTTCCCCTGTACCGCGCGGCGGATCGACCGGTCGTTGAGCGAGACGGCACGCTAATCATGGTTGACGACGACCGCTTCCGATTCACCGATGGCGAGCAGCCGCAGGTGCGGTCGGTGCGGTTCCGCACGTTGGGCTGCTACCCGCTGTCCGGTGCCGTCGAGTCGACGGCCACCACGCTGCCCGAGATAATTCAGGAGATGCTCCTAGCCACCCGTTCCGAACGTGAGGGGCGAGTGATCGACCACGATCAGTCGGGATCCATGGAGGAGAAGAAGCGGGAGGGGTATTTCTGATGTCCCACGCTTCGGACCTCATCGCTACCGACATCGAGGCCTATCTGGCTGAACACGAACGCAAGGACCTCCTGCGCCTACTGACGTGCGGCAGTGTCGACGACGGAAAGTCGACGCTCATCGGTCGTCTGCTTCACGACTCCAAGATGATCTACGAGGATCAGCTGGCAGGCTTGGAGGCCGACTCGACGACGATCGGGTCAGCCGGCGACCACCTCGACCTGGCGCTTCTCATGGATGGGCTCAAGGCCGAACGCGAGCAGGGCATCACCATCGACGTGGCCTACCGCTACTTCTCGACGGCCCGCCGCAAGTTCATTGTGGCTGACACGCCGGGCCACGAGCAGTACACCCGCAACATGGCTACGGGAGCGTCGACCTGCCAGTTGGCTGTGATCCTTGTGGACGCCCGCCACGGAGTGCTTGACCAGACGCGGCGCCATAGCTACATCGCGAGCCTGCTGGGTATCCGAAACGTGGTGGTGGCCGTCAACAAGATGGACCTGGTCGACTGGTCATCAGACGTATTCGAGGCGATCTGTGCCGAGTACCAAGGGTTCGCAGCCGGTTTGGATTTCGCCGATCAGTACTTCTTGCCCATGTCGGCCTTATTGGGTGACAACGTGGTGGGCCCGGGCGATCACCTCGACTGGTTCGATGGGCCGCCGCTCATGGAGTACCTAGAGACCGTCGACGTCGATGCCGCCGTCGACGTCGACCGTCTTCGGCTGCCCGTGCAGCTGGTAGTTCGGCCCGATCTCGACTTCCGGGGGTTTGCCGGGACGGTGGCGTCCGGTGTTGTTCGGCCCGGCGATCCCATCGTGGCGCTCCCCTCAGGGATTCCGTCGACCATCGGGCGCATCGTGACCTTCGACGGCGACCTAAACGAGGCCGGACCAGGCGACGCCGTCACCGTGACGTTGACCGATGAAATCGACGTCAGTAGGGGTGACCTACTGGTTGGGGTTGAGCATCCGCCGATCCGGGCCCATGACGTGGACGCCATGGTCGTCTGGATGGCCGACGCTGAGATGCAGCCGGGCCGCCAGTACCTGCTCCAGTCGATCAACGGGCTGAGCAACGTGTCGGTGTCATCTATAGAGCATCGGGTCGATGTGAACAGCCTTGAACGCGTCCCGGCTGAGACCCTGGGATTGAACGACATCGCGAGGTGTGGTCTCACCTCGGATCGGGCACTCCTGTTCGATCCGTACACCATGAACCGCCAGACGGGATCGTTTGTCCTCGTCGACCGGATGAACAACGCCACGGTGGCCGCCGGAATGATGCTCGGCCAGTCATCGATCTGGAATCGCAGTCCGGACGCCGGTCTCATTCGTCACCGCTCCGAGATCACGCCCGCAGAGCGGGTAGCCCGCCTCGGACAGCGCTCGTGCACCGTCCTTCTGACCGGTCTGACAGCGGCCGGCAAGTCGACCATCGCTGCGGCCCTGGAACGCCGCCTGTTTGACCGTGGCCGAACGACCATGCGTCTTGACGGTGAGAATATTCGCCTCGGCATCAGCCGGGACCTCGGCTTCGGAGCCCGGGACCGCTCTGAGAACCTGCGTCGAGTGGCTGAGGTGGCCCTTTTAGCCAACCGTCAGGGACTCATAGTCATCG
>DPMC01000225.1:9647-11562 GCA_003541675.1 Acidimicrobiaceae bacterium
AACACCGCTTCGTGGAGGTATTCGTCGACACCCCAATCGAGGTCTGTCGTCAGCGCGATCCGAACGGCCAGTACGAAGCAGCCGACCGCGGCGAGATCGCCGACTACCCGGGGGTGTCATCGACCTACGAGCAACCCACCGACATGGATCTCCGACTCGATGCCTCCGTCCAGGGTGTTGACGAGTGCGTGGACGCCATTCTGACGGTCCTTGAGGAGCGGGGTGTGCTGGATGGCTGAGCTGTCGAACGAGAACCCAGCGTCGGGCAACATCACCCGGGCCGAGGGACACGTCGATGATGTCGCCCGGTCGGCGGTGACCGGCCATTCTGGCCGAACCGTCTGGTTCACCGGCCTGTCTGGTTCGGGCAAGTCGACCCTGGCCTTCGCCGTTGAGAAGGCACTCATCGAGCGGGGCGTATTGGCATACGTGTTGGACGGCGACAACGTCCGCATGGGTTTGAATCGTGACCTTGGGTTTTCTCCCGACGACCGAACCGAGAACATCCGCCGCATCGGCGAAGTGTGCCGGCTCTTCCAGGACGCTGGCCTGGTGGTCCTCACCGCATTCATCTCGCCATACCGATCCGACCGGAATGCCGTGCGGGCCCTCCATCCGGCTGGATCGTTCCTGGAGGTACATGTGGACACGCCGATCGAAGTTTGCGAGGAGCGCGACGTAAAGGGCTTGTACGCAAAGGCCCGGGCCGGTGAGATCCCTGATTTCAGCGGGATTTCAGCCCCGTATGAGGCGCCCGTCGACCCCGACCTACGGATCGACACCAGCCAGCCGCTGGCCGACTGTGTCGAAATGGTGTTGGATGCGCTGGACACCGAGGGTTTCGACGGGTGACCGAACCACTGCTCGAGCCGTTTGATCTGGCGGGGCTACGACTCCGCAACCGGATCTTTTCTAGTAGCCACTCGCCCGGGTACAACGTTGACGGCACGCCCAGTGACCGTTACGTCCGTTACCACGAGGAGAAGGCGGCCGGCGGGCTAGGCCTGACCATGATCGGCGGCTCGTCCAACGTGTCGCGTGACTCAGCATCGCTGTGGGGGCAGTTGAGTTTCGCCACCGACGCCATTGTCGATCCACTAGCGGACATGGTGGAACGGGTACACGCACACGGGACGGCCATCATGTGCCAGCTCACCCACATGGGTCGCCGCAACGTTTCTAACGACGGAGACTGGTTGCCGACCATCGCCCCGTCACCGGTCCGCGAACCCATGCACCGGTTTTGGCCCAAGGAGGCCGAGCCGTCAGACCTGGAGCGGGTGGTGGGCGACTTCACCGCGGCCACCCGTCGAGCGGTCGACGCCGGCCTCGATGGAATCGAGCTAACGGCCACCAGCCATCTACTGGACCAGTTCTGGTCCCCGTTAGTCAACCGTCGCACAGACGGCTACGGCGGTTCGCTGGATAACCGCCTCCGATTCACCTTTGAGGTGCTCGAGGCGGTACGGAGCGCTGCGGACGGACACCTCCTGGTCGGGCTGCGGATGCTAGGCACCGAGGACCAGCCCGGCGGCCTCGACGAAGAGGCGTGCTGCGAGATTGCCGTTCGTCTTGCAGGATCCGGGATGCTCGACTTCCTCAACGTGGCAGGGCCCTCGCTGGCCACCGACAACGGCCTCTCGAAGGCCATCCCGCCGGCCGGGACGCCGCTAGCCCCATACTTGCCGGTGGCCGCTGCTGTTCGTGACGCTGTTGACCTACCTCTCCTGCACGCCACCCGAATCACCGACCTGGCCACCGCCCGACATGCCATCGAGTCCGGAGCCGTCGACTTGGTAGGGATGACCCGGGCCCACTTCGCTGATCCGCACCTTGTGGTCAAGTTGGAGCGGGGGGAGGCCGATCGCATTCGAACTTGCGTCGGCGCCTCGCTCTGCATCAACCGGCTACATCT
>DPMC01000248.1:0-3589 GCA_003541675.1 Acidimicrobiaceae bacterium
CCTGGCGGTAGCCGTTGACGTCAGTGGTCAATGGATGTCCGGCCTGCTGCACGGCTTCAAGGAAGGCCCGGAACAACGGGCTGGTTGCCGGTCCCCGCTCCAGCTTCAGCGGCCCGTCGCCACCTCGCCAGTCGTCGGCCCCAGCAATGCACGTCTCCATACGCTTGAAGTAGGGCAGGCAGTGGGCCCAGTCCCACGACTCACAACCGGGCGTGGCCGCCCAACGGTCGAAGTCCATCGGGTTGCCCCGCTGGAAGATCATCCCGTTGATGGACGACGACCCGCCCAGCACCTTGCCGCGGGCGTGGTACACCCGGCGGCCACCCATTTCGGGTTCGGGTTCGGACTCGTACATCCAGTCGTAGAACCGGTTCCCGATGCCCATCGACAGGGCGGCCGGCATGTGGATGACCACGTCGGCCCGCCAGTCGCGCCGACCGGCCTCGATCAGGAGTACCCGGTTGGCCGGATCGGCACTCAGGCGGTTGGCCAGCGCACAGCCCGCCGAACCACCCCCGATGATCACGAAGTCGTAGCGATCCGACACCTGGTCCCTTCCGGCCGGGTGGCCCTCTGGTCAGGCCCGGCGATTCCCCGATTCTGCCCGAACCGGGTCGGTCAGTGCTCACCCGTAGCCTGATGTCCATGTCAGCAGTCACCGAGATGACGGAACCGAGGCCACCCAAGCCCCGGTACCGGGGGGTGTCTCACCGGATGGCGTTCGTGGCCGCCCTGACCCTGACCCCGATCATGGTCGTGCGGGCGCCCGACGTATGGCCCCGGTTCGTCATCGCCCTCTATTCGCTGGCCGTCGTGGCGCTGTTCGGCGTCTCGGCGCTCTACCACCGCATCCCGTGGAGCGAACGGGGCGACCGGATCATGCAACGGTTCGATCACTCCACGATCTTCATCGCCATCGCTGCGAGCTACACGCCGATCGCCGCCTTCGCACTATCCCCGTGGGCCGCCAAACTGGTACTGCCACTGGTCTGGGGAGGCGCGGCAATCGGCATCTGGCTGCGACTGCGGTACACCCAGGCGCCCACCCCCGTGGTGGCCATCCCCTACCTGGTCGTCGGGTGGTGCCTCCTCCCGGTGGCGGTCGACGCCTGGCAGCAAGTTGGCGTGGCCGGCTTCGTGCTCCTGCTGATCGGCGGGTTGCTCTACACCGCCGGTGCCGTGGTCTACGCCTTCCAGTCGCCGGATCCGTGGCCACAGACCTTCGGGTTCCACGAGGTGTTCCACGCCTGTACGGTCACCGCCGCAGCGCTGCACTACGTGGCCATCGCCTTCATCGTGCTCCCCAAGGCGGGCTGACCCCATCGCCCAGCAAATGGCCCGATTCGACCTGCGATCCGGCGAGTCGTGGCGCGACCCGTTCGGTATGTACCGGGCGCTGCGAGACAATGATCCGGTCCACCGCGTGGAGGGCGCCGAGCATCGGGACGAATTCTGGGTCCTGTCCAGGTTCGGTGACGTATTCGACGCCGCCCGGGACACCGCCACCTTCTCTTCAGCGAGCGGCCTGACCGTCGAACGAGGCGCCGGTGTCGACATGGGCGAGGCCACACCGATCGTGTTCCTCGACCCGCCCGACCACACGGCCTTCCGACGACTGGTCGGGTCGGGCTTCACCCCCCGCCAGGTCTCAGCCATCGAGGGCGACGTGCGGGCATTCGTCATCGAGCGTCTGGATCAAATAGCCGAGGACGGTGGCGGCGACATCGTGGCCGAGCTGTTCAAGCCGCTACCCAGCTTCGTGGTGGCCCATTACCTCGGCGTCCCGGTCGAAGACCGCTTCCGCTTCGACGAATGGACCGACCAGATCGTGGCCGCCGCAGCCCAGGGCCGGACCGACGAGCCCGATTCAGGCATCGGCGACCTGCTTGCCTACTTCACCGACCTCATCGAGCGTCGACGGCTCGAACCAGGCGACGACATGGTCAGCCAGCTGATCGCCATGGGCGAGGACGCGGTGTCAATCCTGTGGATCCTCGGTTTCGCCTTCACCATGGTCACCGGCGGCAACGACACCACGACCGGGCTGCTGGGCGGATCGACAGCGCTGCTCCACCAGCACCCAGACCAGCGACGACGGCTCGTGGACGATCCATCGATGATCCCGGCCGCTGTCGAGGAGTTGCTGCGCCTAACCAGCCCCGTCCAGAACCTGGCCCGTACCACCACCCGGGACGTCGAGCTGCATGGACGGTTTATCCCCGAGGGATCCAAGGTGTTGCTCAGCTACGGGGCAGCCAACCGGGACGAGCGCGAGTTCGGCGACGACGCCGAACTCCTCGACGTGGGTCGCAACCCGGCGAGGATCCTGACGTTCAGCTACGGGGCCCACCACTGCCTGGGGGCTGCCGCCGCCCGCTTACAGGGACGGGTGGCCCTCGAGGAACTGTTGGCCCGCTTCCCGGACTACGTGGTCGACGTCGACGACATGGCGTACGCCACCGGCAACTACGTGCGGCGTCCGCTCAACCTCAGCTTTCGCTCGGCCTGACCCCAGCCTCGGGGTCGCCGGACCAGACCCTCAACCAGCAGGGGTGAGCAGGTAGTCGCCCCGGTCGTCGTCCCAGGCCATGACCACCAGGTCGCGCGCCGCTGCGGCCTTGCAGAACTGCAGGAAGCCGCCGTAGCCGAGGGCCCGCTCGTTGAAGGTCTCGTCCCGTCGGTTCATCTCGGTCTTGAGGCCGGACAGCACCGCTCCGCCCTTCTTCGACTTGGCGGTCACGACGTCGACCAGCAGGTCGAATCCGACCTGGGCTGGCCCGTCACCGGTCACCAGGTCGACCTCGGGATCGCGCTTCTCACCGGACAACTCCACCCGCTTCCGCCCGGCCAGGTGGCGCAGCAGTTCGGTGAAGCCCCGGAACCCGTGGTCGGCCTCGTTGAACGTCGGGTCGATGCGGGTGATGGCCCGCTTCAGCGTCGAGGCCCGTACGTCCTCGGTGGAGCCCTGCATGCCGGCCAGCGTCGAGACGACCAGTTCCTCGAGCGGCGGGGCCTCGGCCATCGGCTCATCGTCAGGCTCGACCGAAGAACGGCCACCAGTGGGCGCCTTCCTCTTCGGGGCCTTGCTGGCCGCGATGACCGCCTCCACGCCCTCGAGGCTGTCGTAGTAGAGGAACTCGTCGCACGCCGGCGGCAGCAACTTGGAGGTCGAGTTCCTCACGCCGATCCCGATGACCCTGCGGTCCAGCTCACGCAGCTTCTGGACGAGAGGCGTGAAGTCGCTGTCTCCGGTGCAGATCACGATGGTCGTCACGAAGTCGCGCTCGAATGCCAGCTCGAGGGCATCGACCACCATCTTGATGTCGGCCGAGTTCTTGCGGCTGGTCCCCATGCGTTGGGGGATCTCCATCAGCTCGACCTGGTGGCGGGTCAGGTGCCGGCGGTCATCGTCGAAGCCGGACCAGTCGGCATAGGCCCGCCGATAGACGACCCGACCCCGTTCGGCCATGGCCCTGGCGATCGGTCCAAAGTCGAAACGGGCAATGCCGAGGTCCTGACGGGCACCGATGGCGAGGTTCTCGTAGTCGACGAAGACCGCTATGCGTTCCTCGTTCTCGTCTGGTCTCAT
>DPMC01000248.1:3980-5905 GCA_003541675.1 Acidimicrobiaceae bacterium
CCATCAGCGTCCGACCTTCATCCTCGTCCATCTCGACGAACGGCGGTCGGACGGTGGCCCACGTCGGATCGTCGTGGGCCAGCGCCAACAGGCGCTTCATGGTCGGGATGGCCGGCTGATCTTGGAGGGCCAGGCGGTAGGCACGAGCCCGTCTCATGGCGTCAGCGGCCGCCTCGCGACCCCCTTTTCCGTACTGCCGGACAACCTCGACCACTGGGCCGGGGTTCACGTTGGCCGTGGCAGTGATGCAACCCGGGCTCCCCCGGTCCAACGCATCCAGTAGGGGCAGCTCGGCGCCCGGCCAGACGGTCAAGCCGTCGATGTCGAGGAAGGCCTCGGTGGTTGCCCAGTCACCCGACGAGTCCTTCAGGCCGACTACCTGTTCGGGAAACTCGGTTCGGAGTCGGGCCGCGACGGCCGTCGGAATGCCCACGCCTGCTACCTGGGGGATGTGGTACAGCACGACCCGCAGGCGGTGGTCGTTCACCCGCTCGATGAGCCCGGCGAAATGCCTGTACAGGCCCTCATCGGTCGGATCCTTGAAGTAGAAGGGCGGCAGCACCATGCATGCCCGGCATCCCAGGTCGACGGCATGCCTGGTCAGGCGAGTAGTGCCCGGGAGATCGGGTAGGCCGGTGCCCACCACCACCACCCCCGGGTCAATCCCGCCGTCCACCAGCATCTCGAGAGCGGCCTCCCGCTCCTTAGAGGCCACCGACAGGGCCTCACCGGTGGTACCGAAGACGGCCAGGCCCACGCACCCGGCGTCGAGGGTGCTCTGCGCATGGGCCCGCATCCGGCGGTGTGACACCGAAAGGTCAGCCTCGAACGGGGTCAGGATGGGCGC
This sequence comes from Acidimicrobiaceae bacterium, assembly GCA_003541675.1. GTDB lineage: Bacteria > Actinomycetota > Acidimicrobiia > Acidimicrobiales > MedAcidi-G1 > UBA9410. Next base: position 4,828 of record DPMC01000248.1, read on the forward strand.
CACCACCCCATCGGGCAGCAATGCCTCTCGTGTATCCCCCATCGTCTCCCCGTTTCATTGGTTGGCGGGCCGGTCAGCTGGCCTGCCGTTTGGCTGGCGAACGCAGATCGTGGCACAGGTGCCGCGTATCCTGCGCTGATGGACCTCTCGCCCACCTCCCCAGATCTGTCGATGGCTAGCAGCGTCCGTGCCGATCTGCGAAGCGACACCGTCACCCAGGCATCGGCCGCCATGCGTGACGCCATGGCGAATGCCGAGGTGGGAGACGACGTCTACGACGAGGACCCCACGGTCAACGCCCTCCAGGACCGGCTCGCTGCCATGGCCGGCAAGGAAGCCGGTCTCTTCTTCTCGTCGGGCACCCAGTCCAACCTGGCTGCCGTGCTCAGCCACTGTGGACGGGGCGACGAATACCTGATCGGGCGCACCTCGCACGTGCTCATAAACGAAGCCGGCGGCACGGCAATGCTGGGCAGTGCCGTCCCGTGGCCCATCGAGGTCGACGAAACCGGCCACTTCTTAGCTGAGGACGTGCGGGCCGCCGTGAAGGAACCCGACCAGCACCACCCGGTCACCACCCTGTTGAGCCTCGAGAACACGGTGAACGGACACGTACAGACGGTCGATCACGTGGCGTCGCTGGCTTCGGCGGCCCGGGAATGCGGGCTGGCCGTCCACCTCGACGGGGCCCGACTGTTCAACGCGGCGGTCGCCCAAGGTGTGGGCATCGATGCCTACGCCACCCATACCGACACCGTGTCGCTGTGCCTTTCCAAGGGATTGGGCGCTCCGGTCGGCACGGTCCTGGTCGGTGACCGGGCATCGATCGCCCGGGCCCACCGGCTTCGAAAGGTTCTAGGCGGCGGGATGCGCCAGGTCGGCCACCTGGCGGCCGCAGCGCTCTTCGCCGTTGATCACCACGTCGACCGACTGGCTGACGACCATGTCCGGGCCGGTCGCATCGGTGCCGGGCTGGCACCCCTTGCCGACCACGGCCTAGATGTGGTGCACACCACCAACATGCTGTGGATCACCCCACCGGCCGCAGTACACGGTGCACTGGTCGACCACCTCAAGG
>DPMC01000246.1:0-2167 GCA_003541675.1 Acidimicrobiaceae bacterium
ACCTGAAATCCCTGTTCATCGACCAGCATCACGTTGGCCGCACCCTCTCCGGTCCGGCCGGGATCCTGAGAGACCGCCCACTCGGAAGCCCGCTGGTAGAAGTTCTCGGTGTCGTCAACGTGGTAGGCACCCCAGATCTCGGACTGGAGTCGGAACAAGTCCTCGGCGTACCGCAGGTGGGCCACCAAACTCGCCGGCATCTCCGAGAGCGGCGTGAAGAGTCCGTCGAAGGCCGACGAGAACGCCGCCACCAGCGGGTCGGTCTCATCGACCACGTACAACACGACCTCGCCGGTGAACGCATCCACCGTGGCCTTCACCGAGTTCCGGACGTAGTTAAGGCCGTGACGCAGCCCACTCGACTTCGGTAGCTCGCCCACCGACGCCGGCTGCGAATACGGGTAGCGGTCGGTCGTCGTGTACCCGTCGACCACGTAGTAGATCCGACCATCGACCAGCACCGGGTACGGGTCGGCATCGAAGTGCAGGAAGGGCGCCAGCTTCTCGACCCGGCTCCGGATGTCACGTACGTAAAACACCCGTGACTCGTCGGTGATGAAGTTCGAGATCAGTGGCTCCAGTTGGCCGAACCGCAGGGCGAACGCCAGACGCCGCACTATCGAACCCATCCCCACGCCACCGTCGCCGCCAATGTCGGCATACCGGACAGCCTGCGTCTCCTGATTCTCATCGGTGAAGTCGACCTCGTCTCGGGTCGCACCGACCACCGCGTAGCCACCCAGACCCTCGCCCATGTACAACTGCGGCCGGTCCAGGACCACGTCCACCGTCGGGTCGATCGACACCGGCAAGTCGCCGACCAGGAAGTCCGGGTCGCCCGAGCCCTTGACTCGACTCACCGGCGCCATGGCCACGCCGTAGCCGTGCGTGAACGCCACGTGCTGATTTTCCCACGATCGGGTCTCGTTCAACTCCAGCTCACGGGTACCGAGCAGCACCTGGGTGGTCTCGCCGTCGATCGTGTACCGATCAGTGTCCATCTCGTCGGCGAAGGTGTAGAACTCGCGCTCTCCCTGAAGCCGGTCGAAGGTCCCCTGCACCACGAGGGGATCCAGCGTCCGGATGTTTCGCACCGTGCCCGGATTGGCCCGCAGGTCAGCCGCCGTAACCCGGTTATCGAAGTCGGTGAGTTGCACCTCGATCATGGCGTCTAGGCCGTAGGCCGCACGGGTCGCCGTGATGTTGCGCTCGATGTACGGCGCTTCCTTCTCGGACTCCGCAGGCTCCACCCGGAGGTTCTGGATGACCGCCGGATAGATGTTCCCCATGATCAGGGCCACGAAGGCCCACAGGCCGACGGCCAGCGTGGGTAGCACCCAACCGCGCCGCCTGATGTTCACGATGAGCAACGCCACGGCGAACAGCGAGATGAGGATCAGCAGGTTGATGGCCGGCAGTTGGGCCTTCACGTCGGTATAGGTTGCGCCGGCCACCGCGCCGCGGTCCGACGTGGTCAACTCGAACCGGGCCAACCAGTAGTCGGCGGCCCGCACCAGGGCGACAAGTCCCAGCAACACCGAGAGGTGGGCCTTGACCGCAGGCTGCACCCGCTCACCGGTCGTCTGGAGGCGGATCCCGCCGTTGATGTAGTGAAACAGCGTGGTGACGACCAGCGTCACGATCAGCGTGGCGAACACCCACCCGACCACGAACGACAAGAACGGCAGACGGAACACGTAGAAGCCGACGTCGCGCCCGAACTGGGCGTCGACCACACCGAAGTCCACCCCGTTGGTGAACAGCAGCCACTCCTCCCACCGGCCGCTCACCCCGAACCCGGCGATCAATGCGAATAGGCCCGACAGCACGAAACGCACCAACCAACGACGTCGACCGACGATCAGGTGGTAGTTCCGCAGAAGGTCCTCTTCCGGACCCGGCGGACGGATGGGCGGTGCGAGGCGGTCAGCGACCGTGAGGTTGGTGAACAGGATCCCGAAGAACAAGGCGGTGAACAGGGCCACTAGCACCACCTGGGCGCCGAATACCGATACGAACACTCCCTCGTGTCCAAGGGCGTCGAACCAGAGGTAGTCGGTCCAGAAGCCGGCGATTCCCCGCAGCGACAGCATGAGGATGAAGAACGTCGACACCACCACGCCAGCGATCACCCGGATCTTCATGGAGCCTCCAGACCGGCGACGGA
>DPMC01000246.1:2544-7978 GCA_003541675.1 Acidimicrobiaceae bacterium
CTCAGCCTACGGCCGATGACCCGTCAGCCAGTCGGGAGTCGGAGGTTCTGGGTCTGACCACCGTGTCGAGCCAGCGCGGCCAACGCGTCGTCGAGTGTGGCCACCCCTTCGACCGGCATGTCCCCTGCGTGCTGTCGAGCCTGGTCGGCCTCAGACGTCGGCACCAGGAACAGATCCATTCCCCCGTCGCGGGCCGCCACCACCTTCTGGACGATTCCGCCTATCGAACCGACCACGCCAGTCGGGTCGATGGTGCCCGTGGTAGCCACCTGCAGCCCACCGGTCAACTCACCGGGCGTAATCAGGTCCAAGATCGACAGTGTGAGGGCCAGCCCAGCCGAGTTTCCGCCCACGCTGCCAGTGTTGACCAGCACATCGATCGGCAGATCCTCGACGTCCTCCCACCGAGTCTGGGGCGCCACGCCCATGAACCCCACCGTCTGGTCGTCATCACGGGCCCCCAACACGACCGACACCGTTCGTGACGCCCCACCCCGGACCGGCTCCACCTCGAGATCGACGACGTCGCCCGGACCACGGTCCCGGATGGCCTCCACGAGGTCCATGGCCCTCAGCACCGGTGCGCCGTCCACGGTCAAAATCACGTCGTCGATGGTCAACAGACCGGTCGACGGTCCACCTACCTCGGCCAGCCCCACGCCGGTGGCCCGAAATGGATCCACCCCGAGGTACCGCAGCGCCACGGCGACCGCCGTGGACTTTGAGACACGCATCAACTGCATATTGAACGTCCGGTTCTCGTCCCGGGACCGACCGCCGAGAACACGGTCCTCTTCGATCAGCGTCAACGACGGCTTCATCCGGGCTTCGAGCCACTCCCAACCGTTGACCGTGGTGTCTTGGCGGACCGTCGTGAAGTGGATCTCGCCGGTGGCGTTGAACCGCTGACCCGTGGTGATCATCACCTTGGTACTCAGCGGCTGGACCGACCCGGGCCGGAACACGAAGTAGGGGACCCGAACGAACGTGGCCAGCAGCGCGGCGGCCACGAGCAGCAAGACGATGGCTCCCCGGAGTGGGTGGGACGGCGGAGACGGCGGGTCGTCCGCCAGTAGGTTCTCCTCCATGGACGCCCAGCCTGCCATGGTGCCGACCAGCAACCGCATCGGGTCTACGGGCCGACACGTGGATGAACCCCGATGAGCCGCCGATCCTTTCTGAACCGATCCCTGCCGCCCACCGGCGACCTGGAATACGCCGTGGACCGACCGTGGAGCCCCGGCGCCCGTCTCGGCATCTGGTTCCATCCGCCCCATCGAGTGGCGACCGGCCGGCGGGCGCGGATCCGCTGGTGGCACCGCGTCCGCTCCGTCGTCCTACTGGCCTTCTTCGTCGTATTTGGAGGCATCGCTCTGGCCACCGTCGTCGGTGTGGGGATCTTCCTTTCGGGTTTCCTCATCGAGCGGGCCATCGGCTGAGAAGCCGCCCCGGTGACCAACCCCAACGCGAACAACGAATCGGACCCCGACGGGCATCCCGGCGAGAATCCTGCGCCGCCCATCAATCGGCACGTCCATCCTGATCCGCCTCCCACGCCCGAGGTGGCCGAGCGTCGCCGACATGCCGTGCTGGCTGGGCACACCGGCGACGTCGAAACGGCCCGCTCCCTTCGTCTCGACCCCGAGCCGGTGGTTCGCGCCGCCGCCCTCGGCGCCCTGGCCCGCGCCGGTGGGCTCACCGACGACGAGTTGGCCGGCGGGCTCACCGACACCAACGCTGCGGTTCGCAGACGCGCTCTGGAGATCCTCGGTGCCCCCGAAGAGCCAGTGAGCAAGTCGGCCGGCGCCCCATCTGGGTCATTGGCCGATCTGCTGGCCCGCCTGCTGGCTGACCTGCTGAGCGATCACGACCCCACAGTGGTAGAGGTGGCCTGCTGGGCGGCCGGCGAACACCCCGGCAGCGCCAACGTGCTGGTCAGACCTCTGGTGGCGGTGGCCGGTACCGGATCGGGCCCCGAGGCCGAACGACCCGGCCATCCTGACCACCTATGCCGGGAGGCAGCGGTGGCCGCCCTCGGCGCCCTCGGTCACGAAGCTGGACGGGAATCGGTCCTGGCCGGACTCACCCAGAAGGCCACCATCCGCCGCCGGGCGGTGCTGGCCCTGGCCGCTTTCGAAGGCGACGATGTAGAAGCCGCTCTTGCCGAGGCGCTGGACGACCGGGACTGGCAGGTCCGCCAAGCTGCCGAGGACCTCCTAGGTGTGGATCCCGGTCCCGGCTAGCGCCGGCCTTCCATGAACATCACCCGCATGGCCTCGAACGACTCGATGCAGTGGCCGGCACCCAGCACGACGCATTCCATGGGAGTCTCGACCTTCACCACCGGTACGCCCGCATCCTCGGCGATCCGTACGTCAAGTCCCCGTAGCAGACTCCCCCCGCCCACCAGGCAGATCCCGTGGGCCAACAGGTCCTGAGCCAGCTCCGGTGGAGCCTGGGCCAGGCACTGAACCACCGACTCGACCATGGCGGCCACCGGCTCCTCGATGGCCCGACGGATCTCCAGCGGGGTTAGCACCACCGTCTTGGGGAGGCCGCTCATGAGCTCCCGTCCCTTGACCTCCGCCCGGCCCTCCTCGGGCGTTGGCGCCGCCGAACCGATCGTCCACTTGATCTCCTCGGCGGTGCGCTCGCCGATGGCCAGTCCGTACTCCCGACGCACGTACGCCTGGATGGCGGCATCGATGTCAAACGACCCGACCCGCACCGCCTCGAGGGCCACCACCCCCCCCAGTGAGAGCAACGCGGATTCCGACGTGCCACCCCCGATGTCGACGACCATGTTCCCGACCGGTTCGGAGATCGGCAGGTTCGCGCCTATCGCAGCGGCCAACGGCTGCTCGATCAACTGGGCGTCGGTGGCGCCGGCCCGACGCGCTGCGTCGGTGACCGCACGCCGCTCTACAGCGGTGATGGCCGACGGAACGCAGATCAGGACCTTCGGCCGGTTAAACCGGCTCACCCCAACCCGTTCCAACAGCAGGCGAACCATCCGCTGGGTCACCTCAAAGTCGGTGATGGCCCCCTTGCGGAGTGGCCGCTGGGCCACCACGTGCTCCGGTGTGCGGCCGATCATGTGCCACGCCTCGTCGCCCATGGCAAGCACCTCGCCGGTGCGCTCGTTAATGGCGATCACCGATGGCTCAGCCAGCACCACCCCCTCACCTCGGGCATAGACCAGGGTGTTGGCCGTGCCTAGGTCGATGGCCAGGTCCCGTGCCATGAGGTCAGCGCCTCTCTGATCCGGTGTCGGAACCGGATCCGGGCTCTTCGGACGAAGCGTCTCCGAGCACACGGATACCACCGGTCCCAAGGGCACCCGGTCCGCGGGCGGGCGCTCCACCGCCGGGTCCATGCCGAAGGGCCCGCAGATTGGCACGTGCCTGGTTCGGATCCTCAACGACCTTCTTCGGACGGCTGAACAGCCAGACGGCCGCCGAGAGCACGACGGCCAGACCGACCCCACCAGCCAAGAACAGGACTGCTGGATTCACACGACCTCCTGGGGACTGTCCTGTGGAGCCGAGCTTGGCACCTCGACCACGTGCTGGGCATCCACACCCCAGTGCTCGCCACCGGCCCACGCCTCGCTCTTCCAGATCGGCACAGTTTCCTTGAGCGTGTCGATGCACCACCGGCCGGCGTCGAACGCGGTGTCCCGGTGAGGCGACGACACGGCCACCACCACGGCCGCCTCGCCAATGGCCAACGGTCCGGTCCGGTGGATCAGGGCGATGCGACCCAGGTCAGGCCATCGGTTCCGAGCCTCGCCGGCCAGTCGCCCTAGCCTCGGGACCACCTGAGACTCGTACGCCTCGTATTCCAGTGCGGTGACCTCCGGGCGCCCCTCGGCATGGTCCCGGGCGTCACCACGGAACACCACGACGGCCCCACAGTCGTGTCGCCCGATCCAACCGGTTACTTCGTCGACGGGTAGTGGGCCGTCCGTCAACGCCACCCAGGTCTCGTCGTCCGGACCGTCCACTAGATCGGGGACAGCACCCGGACCGGCCCCAGAGGGACGGCCATCAGAAGGGGTCTCACCGGCCATCGGTCGCATCGTAGGGTGCCCGACCCGACCCCCGGGGGCGGCGGATCAGACGCACTATTAACCGGCCCAGGATGAGCACCAGAACCCCAGCTACGGCCAGTGAGACCTGCTGGCGAGCCTGGGCGTCCATGCGGTCCAGCAGGCCCGGTTCGTGGCCGGCCACGTAGGCCTCCTCGTTGGAATGGGTGGGTACCCAGCCGAGATTCCGGAGACGGTCGTTGGCCACCACCCACGGGTGAACCGAGTAGGGGAACACCCCCGGGGGGGCCGGAGACAACCCGGCCTTCCATAAAGCCCGGGTCACCAGGGCAGCTACCGGACCGGGCAGACGTAGCCGGGGACCGGGACCACCAAGCTCGGCCATGACCTCCACGCCGATCCATCCGTCGGGCGCCACGTTCAACGGTCCGTTGTAACGGGCCTGCACGGCACACACCGCGGCGGACGCTAGGTCGTCGGAATGCAGAAACTGCCCCAACGGCTCGCCCTCGTCGCTACGGATGGATGCCGCGGCGCCGACGACGGTGGCCAGGCCGCCCGGACGCTCCTCGGCGACAGTCACCGCTGCACGCAGCACGGTCAACGCACGGTCGTCTGACTCGGCGGCCCACGCTCCGGCCAGCTCCTCCATCCGGGCCCTATGCACGGCGAAGGCAAAATCCGGGCACGGTCGTACCGGAGCGTCCTCGGTCAGCGGCACCGGGTTGTCGGGCCACGCTCCGTAGACCATGGCCGAAGAGCGGACGACAAGATGAGTCACCCCGGCATCGGACGCCGCAGCCAGTAACCGTTCCACGACCGCCAGGCGGTCGCGGCCCTCGTCGGTGTCCTGATCACCAGCAGTCACCCCGGCCGCCAGGTGAACCACTACCTCGACGTCGGCCAACTGTGCACGCAGGTCAGTGACCGCCAGGTCGACCGTACGTAGTTCTATTTCGGGCGCTGGCGCAGTGCTCGACCGTCGATCCAAGCCGATGACCTCGTGCCCGGCCGCGGCCAGGCCTACACAGAGCTGCCGTCCGACCGCACCGGTCGATCCGGTGACCACGACCCGGCTCATCGGGAACGGCCGGTACTCATAGGGAGCGGCAAGTCCGCCGGGTGGCGGATCGCGGGTAGTCGGGGGAAGTCACTCCCATAGAGTGCCCTCGTGAGCCCCGAGGATCCACCAGAGGACCCGTTCGCCGCCTTCACCCAGGCGTTCGGCAGCATGTTTCCCGGAATGGATGCGGGGATGCCTTCAGGTACGGGCCTTCCCGGAATGGGCCAGGCCGGCGCCGATCCGGCCCGCCAGATCGCCATGGCCATCGCGTCAGAAGGGGCCAGCGAGCCGAACGTCGACCCGATGGTCCGCATGGAGTA